>NZ_CBDRFA010000001.1:0-245488 GCF_965343085.1 Nocardiopsis synnemataformans
AAGACCCGATGACCTACCGGGGAGCCGGGCACCGGGGCACGCGCCGGACCGTGGCCGTGGTGACGTACGCGCTCGCGGGCGCGGTGACCGTGGCCGTGCTCGCGGCGGCGGTCTGGCTGGGAGTGGTCACCGTGCAGGGCGTGTGGGCCTACGCCCTGTCCCGCGTCACCGAGGGCTCCTGAGCCCTCGCACGGACAGGGCCCCCTCGGACAGCCCCAAGCAGAACCGGCTACGCCTGTGTCCCTTGGTTTCCGCGTTCTCGTACGGCCCCCGGGATGGGAAATGGTCAGGCGATCCGGCAGCGCTGGTCGCCGATCTCCACTTCCACCCGCAATTCCCCGCCAAGGGCCTCGACGTATCTGCGCAGGGTTTCGACCTGTGAGCGGCCGATGTCGCCGCGTTCGATGCTCGACACCCTGTTCTGGCTGATGTTCAGCCGCTCGGCGAGCTGGACCTGGGTGAGCTCGGACAGCTCACGAAGCTCACGCAGGTGGTAGGCACGCACTTCGTCGAGCATGCGCTTCTTGTGCGCCTCCACGGCGTCGCGATCGACAGGGCGCTTGGCCAGCATGTCGTGAAGGCTCGTACCCATCAGGCCTCTCCTCGCAGCTTCTCGATGTGCTCGTCGAACAGGTCGTCGGCGATAGGGATGTTCTTCCTGTACCACTTGCTCCAGTTTCCGGCCTTGTCCCCCGCGACAAGCAGGATCGCCTTGCGCGCGGAGTCGAAGGCGAACAGGACTCGCAGCTCCGAGCGACCGGAGGAACCGGGGCGCAACTCCTTCATGTTCCTGTGCCGTGAACCGTGCACCGCGTCCACCAGAGGTCGCCCCAGCGGAGGACCGATCTCGGCAAGGAGCTCCAGTGCCGCGACCACCTGCTCGTAGGAGCTCTGATCGAGTTGGTCGAGCCACGGTTCCACCAACCCCAGTTCTATCGTCCACACCAGAGTAACGTTACAACGCACACGTTGTACAGTGTGTGGGTTTTACGCGTTCCCCTGATCTCTGCCCCTGACTCGAAGCAGCATGCTCCTCAACCACCACAGTGGCCGCGCTCGCGGCGGTCTGGTTGGGAGTGGTCACCGTCCAGGGCGTGTGGGCCTACGCCCTGTCCCGCATCACCGAGGGTTCCTGAGCCCTCGCACGTGCCCCGACCCGTACCACCGCCTCCGGTGACAACAGCAGCTGGCCCCTGGCCGAATCCGGCCACCCGCCCCTGAGCGGCCTCCACCGGTACAAGCCGCAGCTGATCAGCCCTTTCGGCGAACGTGGCATCCGACACCGGTGATCTCACCGTTGGTCACAACTGCTAACTTACGGAGCATCCCCACCCATACGCCCCCACCCCTCCCCGAAGGAGTCCCCCGACATGGCAGGCGAAGCTGGCGCCAACCCGATCGAGGCCATGAAAGGCGGCGAACTCGCCGAGACGCTCGCCGACGCGATGGCAGGCATCGCCGACATGTACGACTTTCTCCTGGACGAAGCCAGATCAAAAACGAGCAACCCTGATATCGCCAACGGCTTCAACCTTTTCAAGAACTCGACGTACCAGTCCTTCCTCGACGTACAGAACCATGGCCTACAACTCGCCAACAACATTAAAAGCGGCGCAGGAAGCATCGCCCAGGAAGACTGGGAAAGCGCAGAAGGTTTCAGCGACACCTGGGGTAGCCACAGAGATATTAATTTTAACTAGCAAATGGAAGAAAAATACTAAAAGGGAATCATGGGCGAAATTCTAATAAGCTTCGAACAGGACGATATTGACGACTTTAGAGTCACAGCAGACTCAATAAAAGAAGAGTTCCAGATCCTTGAGTCCAGACTCCTGGGCCGCGCGGGTGACCTCAGTGGGAGCTTTGACTCTGCCGCCCAGCAGTTCACAGACATCGTCGCCTGGGACATTTCCTCAGCAAGCCAGGAAGACTATCAACTCTGGGTTGAGGCCTCCACAAACATCAGGTTCCTTGTCGGAGTCGCCGATAGATGGGCCAAGTGCATCCAGGCCTTCTGGGACGAGCACAATGAAATTTACAGGGTGTGGCGAGAATCGAAAAGTGCAAAAGAAAATCAGGTTCCCGACAAATACAGTAGCATAACATTCTTCAGGCCAGACAGAGGACTCTTGGACTGGGATGCCAATAAGGCCCGTGATTTGTATGACGAGTTGCGGGAAATAAGATCGGAGCTCAACGAACGAGCCCAGAAGAACATGCAGGACCACGAGGAGCGCGTCGCAGAGATCGCAGGAATGTTCAGCGAGGGACCGACCGAACTCAACGTCCAAAAGCTCGTTGATGGTGGAAACACCGACTGGGGCTTCGCCAGCATCAACCCCTCAGAGTACCTGGAACTGGACCAAGAGCTAACTCCAGAAAGTGCAGAGGAAGCTGCGGAGGAACTGGCAGATTACTGGTCCGGGGAGAAGCCTCTGGACCACCGATATGAAGAACTCATGCTCGTGTTGAGCATGCTCAGCCTTAATGCGAGACACTCCCAGAACGAAGGTACGGACCACCAACCCGAGGAGATGGACTTCCTCGATGCGTTCTATGACGAACTGGAGCGCCGCCAACCCGGTGGGGTCATCGACATACCCACGTCGATGGAGGGAGATCACATGTCCGATGAGGAGCGTGACCGCGCACTTGGCATTCTCGGTGACGGGCTCCTCACGCTTTCGGACCATCGCCTCGGGGGTGGCTACGACGATCTGCCCACCAGCGTGCGTGAGGCGGCCGAAGGGCCGCACCTGACGCCTACCGGCAGCACACCGCCCTCGTCACACACCTGGGCGGAAGATGCCCAGTCCCTGGCCGCGATGCTGGGCAGCGCCCACGAGTCGATGGAACCCGGATACGGGCTCTCCATGACCTTGAGCCTTTCCATGGGCATGTACTCGGATGAGTACTCCGAAGTCATGGACCAGTTCATCCCTGAGGACGACGTCCTGTCACTCGTCGACGTGGCCAACCGCAACAAGGACGCCATGCACGACCTCTTCGCCGGCGTCGAGAACGAGGACGGCGAACGCGAACCCTATGTCCACCCCAACCTCATGGGGACCTACGAGGACGAGGACGGGCAGTTCCACAGGTTCAGCCCGCACACGGAACAGTGGGGTTCGCCCGAGGAGATGATCAACACCGCCGTCGAAGGCCTTTTCACCCATCAGTGGGAGGACGACGGTGAAACCGTGGGCGACATGATTGAGTGGATCGCCCAGGGTGCTCACAGCGAGGACCAGCAGGAGCAGGACCGGGCAGGCCGCGCCGCCGCAGGCTTCGTCGAGATGATCACGACCGCCGAGATGCAGGAAGCACTCACCAACACAGGCGTGGACGTCACCGAAGACGGCGAAGAGTACACGGACGCGAGTTTCACAGCGTTCAACACGGAACTCGCCGAGGAGCTCGGCGACGTCTTCGATGCTTACATTTACAGTTTCGCCGGGGGCGAAATTACGGATAGCGATGACGATACCACTCCTCTCACAGGGGTCGGCGAATACGATTCGAGTTACAACGGATTCACTATTGGACCCCAGGAAAGAGCAGCGTATCTCCAGTACCTGATGGGCAACGACGACACCGCGAGCAGCGTAATCAATTCGGCCTCCACCTACCAGCACCTTGAGATGGAGGCATACCTAGAAACGGGAGACCAGTATTCGACCGCCAGGGGAGCCGCCACCCTTTACTCTCTGATTGATGTTGCCCTTGAGGCAGAGGCTGAAAACAGAAGGTTGGATCTCCAGGGAGCCGAGGACAGAAAAGAGCAAATCTACACCTTTGCACTGGAGAAAGTCGGGGAATACTCAGCCAAGGTTCCCGTGGTCGGGGAAGGCATCAGCAATGCACTTGGGCTCGGCTCGGAGTGGATAACCAGCCAACTCACAGACGAAGACATATCCACCAGCCCACGCTACCCGACGAGCGAAAACCCCGAATCCAGGAACCGAGAACATCAGCTCATTTTCCTGGAGCATATCGCAAACTCAGAGAGTGTGCACATCGACCAGCGCGCACCTCAAGAGTTCATGGACAAGCTCGAAAAATTCGGTGTCCTATCAACAGAATCAGACGGATCTGTTGTGGTCGAAATGGAGCGCTCAAACTGGTCAATCAGTGACGCTCCAGGCAATAATATAGATGCTTTGGACAGCGCCCTGGCAGGGGTGCTAAACGGAACACAAATCACACCTTCCGACCGGGTCACAACCAGCGCCGAAGATATGGCTGGCTCCTTCTCAGGTCCATATGACGACCGCCATGGCCTAATTCAAGAGCACGCCCCGAGGAATATCGAAGAGATCGAAGACGAGGAGCCCGAGGAGCCCGAGGAGGAGAGCAAATGAAGCTTACAAAGAAAGGCAAATTAATAATATTTACCCCCCTCTTTCTCCTCTTCGCCCAGGCATGCTCCCCGGAAAACGAAGGGAACGAAGCCGCGCCAGAGGAAGAAACGTTTGTGAACATGGAGCGGATGACTCTAGTGGCCAATGTGGCAACTTTTGAAAGGATGATGAAAGAGGGAGACCCCGATGATATTTTCTCCAGTGCCGCCAACGAAGAATCCGAAGGCGTACTTCTAAATACGGGAGTTATCTCCACCGACGGAGGAAATTACCGCGTCGAGACGGACATCACCGAATGGAATGTAACGTCTGGCCCAGTGACCGCGGAGACATCCATGACAGCAGTGGAATCAAGCCTGGGCGACATTCTGAACCACAACAATGTCACGTGGTGTGGGACATCTATCCGAGGCGACAAATTCGTGATGGATTACTTTGATCGCTATGAGGATTCCTTCGCCACGCGCGAAGAATACGTGGCCAGCATTGAGGACTACGTGGACTGTGGCACTGGCGAACTCTAGGAGACCGACGGACACGGCGTGTGCGGTACACGAAGACTTCTCCCACTGGCAGCAGTATGCGCGGCCGTGCTCATGCCGCTGGCAGGGTGCGGGCTCCCCTTCGGCTCCGACCACACCACCAACGACGAGGTACGGGAGCTGGACTACCCGGAGCGGGTCGAGCAGGTCGGTTGGGAGTGGCAGCCCCCTGAGGACGCTCGGATCATCGACACCGTTCCAGTGCCCACGGGCGTGGCTGTCGTACTCGATGACGGCTACGTCGTGCTCGCCGGGGACACGGGCGAGGAGTTGTGGCGGTACCGCGCCCAGGACACGGCCCTCGCGGCGTACGGCTCGCGCAGTGGAGAGTACCTGGCGCTAGAGGTTGAGGACTCCGAAGCCGGTTCTCTGCTGCTCCGACTCGACCCGTCCACGGGCGAGATCCTTGAGGAGTCCACCCGCGACGAGGCGAGTAGTGACGACGTCGGAGTGGACGACGGGTCCTTCAACCGGTCCGTGGACGAGGGAACCATGGTCGTCCGCTCCTCCAAAGGTCCCGCACTAACGGCGCTCTCCCTGGAGACCGGCGACCCGGTGTGGATCCGCGAGGAACCGACCGAGTGCACCACCGCCGACGGCCTGAACAGCAGTACCGACGACGCGGTCGTCCTCGACGACGTGGTCGTGGAGGCGTTCACCTGTGCGCCGAGCGTGGTGCGCGACTTCACCTACACCCGGGAGGAGGGTGACGTCGTCATCTCCGGTCTGGTCGGACGTGATCTGCGGACAGGTGAGGAACTGTGGCGCTTCGAGGAGGACTTCAGCATCGTCGCCTTCCAGTCCATTGATCATCGAAGCCTTGATCCCCTCTCCGACCGGCACCTGGTGATGAGGACGCTGAACTCCCCCAACGTTCTCTTCGACGTGTCAACGGGCGAGGTCATCGGTAAATGGGAGGGCGCAGTCATCGGAGCACAGGAAAACGGGTCGGTCGTGGTCTGGTACGCCCGCGACGGGGAGTACCGACGTGAGAACCCCGAAGGAACGACACTGACCACCCTGCCCAACCCCACTGAGGCGATACCGGACACCTCCGACGTCCACGGATTGTTGGAAGACGACTCGATCGTCCTGGCAGAAGGCATCGTCAACTCCGGTGAGCACTCTCTCGGACCGGACGCGGAGGTGTGGTTCCACGGCTGGGACTCAGGAAACAGCCCCGTGGTGATCGATGTGAGCCAGGTCAGCACCGAAGACACTGAAGCACAACTCTTCACCACCGCTGTTCCCGGCGCCGTCGTCCTCAGCTATTCAGAGGACGGTGACGAGGGGCGGGATGTCCTCCTCGGTCTGACCTGAGCGCCCACCGTGGCTATCCCCAACCGGTAGGGCGGCCACCTCACCGATGAGGAACGCGAGCACGCCCTCGGTGTGTTGGGCGACGGGCTCCTCGCGCTTTCCGACGAGAACCTCGGCGGCAGTTACGAGGACCTCCCTCTGAGCGTTCGCAGGACAGCTGAGGGACCACAGTTCTTCTACCACGAGTTCTCAACCCCATACAATTCCCGTTACGATTTGATCCAGGAAGAAGGAAAACGAGAGGAGGAAGAGGAAAATAAATGACCGATAAGCTCATCGAGAGAAAGCCGAGAAGACGCCAATGGCGGTTCGTCCTGCTGGCCATCGCCATGGGAGCCGCGGTCCTCATCGCTGTGCTGTTCTTCTCGGCGCGCCAGGATCTCGGGGTTACGGCGCCTGAGGCGAGTTCGGAACCCTCTCCGGAGGGAAGCACCCTGCCAAGGCCAGATGGGGAGTGGGTCCGACGGCAGGCCATGCTGCTTACTCTGGAGAGAATGTTCGCTGAACAAGACTCGGAGGAGATCTTCGCAAATGCCTCAGATAGGGCCAAGAACGACCTCTTGGAGGGAGGGGTCCTTGTCGAAGAGGACGGCCGGTATTGGCTTGAGACCGACCCCGCGGCATGGACCGTGGCGGAGGGGCTCGGCGATGATGGTCTCCTGCCACGCCACGTGGATAATGCCATGAACTCGCTCCTTTGGGAGAATGAAGTCACCTGGTGCGGCTACGAGGCCATCGGCCGCGAGTTCGTCTCCTCCTATGTGAACACCTACCAGGATGCCTTCGAAACTCAGGAGCAGTACCTCACAAGCATCGCTGACTACGTCGACTGCGGCACCGGCGAATTGTAGACAGGGCGGCACTCCTACGCGAGGGTGTTGCTTCCACGAATTGACACCACCAAGTTATCCCTGGGATGGTTCTGACCCCCGCACCGTGGAGAACGTCCTGAACCAAGAAATCTCCACGGACGAGGGAGTGGGAGTCCGAGTTGTCCCAGGCGGACTCGTAGTCTACGCGTCTCACGCTGGCACGGTCACATCCGCCGTTGCGGTCACCTGACTGTTCTGTCACTAGTGCCGCCCCGAGGACATCAATATTTGTCAACATGTATCGGTGTGCTGTGAGTTTCCATGGATGAAGAAGAACCAAGAAGACGGCGTGTCCGGGCACGATGGGTACTACTGGCCATTGCCGGAGTGCTCGTGCTCCTGTGGGGTTCGGTGCGCGTGATCGAACCGATGGTGACCCCGGATCCACCCGTCATCGAGCACCAGACCTCAGGGGATCTGGGAATCACGGCGCCACAGACGTTGGACAGTGTGGGCCAGTTCGATGAGTTCGTTGCTGGTTGGGATCATCCCGATGCCCTGCGGCTCGTCGCGGCCGAGACTTCTTTGGTCGCGGTCACCGAGGACGGTGTGTTCGGGGTTGGTTATCCCGGGGGAGAGGAACGCTGGCGCTTCCGTGTCCCCGGACAGGAGGTGGCCGTCAGTTTCACACCTGACGGTGGCGCGGTCCGCGTGGCCTACCGGGTAGACGGATTGCGGTCCGACGAGGTGCATTATGCGGTACTGAACCCCGGGACTGGTCAACGTCAGGAGACGACAATCGATCCTATCCCTATGCCTTCAGGAGGCCTTTCCTCTCTGGCAGATGCCGCATACGATCGTACAAATTTCACGTTCGAAGAGAACCCGCTGACTCTGACTGGCGAGCAGCCGACTAATGAGGACGAAGAGGACGACATATGGCGGGTCGGACTAGCCGCGTACTGCGACGGCACTAAACTCTCCCGGAACGACGTTGAGGTCACCACGTCCACGGAAAACGTCTTTGTCTCGATTCTCTGCCCAGGCACGGAGTCGAGTGTGCTGCTCGCCTTGAACCCTGAGTCAGGCGACCTTGAGTGGAGGCGGGAGTTCTCGGCAGCAGGGGTCGAAACTCCACCTGAGGTGCTCGTGGCAGATTACGACGGTTTGTATAGGGGCAAAGAGAATGACCCCTTGCACAGGGCTCTGTATGGTGAATTCGGCACTGATTATCTATACCTCAGGGAAAGTTCTGGTGCATCGTACGAACCCGGCCTGTGGAACGTCGAAGGGATGGAGTCTTGGTTCCTCCCACCCAACACGGACGGGGATCCGACCCCCCAAGCCTTTGTTGTGGGCAGGCACAACCCGATAGACAGAAGCGCTGCGGTGCAGGCGGCAAATCTTCTCGTGGGGGCGGATGTGATGCAGCCTGAGGAATTCCCGGATAAACTGCTCGTAGAGAATTCAGATGGCACGTCGCGCCTGCCCACTATCCACGAACTACCGATGGGCAGCGGTGTTGTCCCCATGATTCTAGAATCGATCGAACAAGCCATTGCGTGAGACAAAGACCGCACCATGACCATCTCATCCGGTACGACCAGGAATGATCGACTGGTGACAGAAAGCCCCGAGCAGATAGGGAGCTGTGGCTGCTCCCGTCTCGCTGGGAGCAGCTACAGCGTCTTGTTACTGGTCAGACATGCACGAAAGCGCGAGGCCGCGAGAAGGGACGACGGCCGGTGTGAGTGTTCCTGCGAATCCGCTGGGAGAGGGACAGGGGTTCGTAGGTGCGCTCGGAGGTGGACTTCACCCGAGCGGCGGGCGGGTCGGTGCGCTGGGTGCTGTGTGACCACAGGAGCAGGAGAAGGGCGTCGACGTCAGCGGCTTCGACCATTCCGGTGGGAGTGATCGCCCAGAAGGATTGCGTGGACTCACCCCACCAGATGATCAGGTGGCGGTAGCACTTCTGGACCTCGGCGGCCTGGGTGTGCTCGCGGGCGAACTCGGAGCGGTGGCCGCCCAGGCGGGGCAGGCGCTGGGCGCGGCGGACGCGGCAGGAGGGGTGGTCGCAGACCGGGCAGGCCGGGCCGACGAGCGGGGTGCGGCGCGGGAGCGGTCGGGGCATGGGGCGAACGTCGTCCGAGCGGCGGGGCGAAGGGATAGGGTTCTGCATCAGATCCTCTTTCCTTACATATGAGCTGTTTGGTTTCTGGGGGTTCAGGGCCCGGGAGAAGCGCTGCAACGCTTTCCTGGGCCCGTCTCATGTCGGCGACATGTCAGAGGTCGGTGTGGGTGTTCCAGCGGCTTCCGGTCAGGTCGTAGGCCAGTGAGAACCACACCGTGCGGTAGTGGGCGTTGCCGTTGTCGCCCCATTGGGTGGCGAAGGCGTCCACCATGGCCAGGCCCCGGCCCGATTCGGCGTCCAGGTTCAGGCCGTTCTCCTTGGGTTCCAGGTGGGAGTCCTTGTCGCGCAGGCCGCCCCGGTCTCGGCAGGCCAGGTGCAGTCCGGTGCGGTGGCGGTGGACGAGAAGGGTGTAGCTGCCGCCGGGTCGGCCGGAGAGGCTGTGGTGGATCGAGTTGTTGGCCAGCTCCGATCCCAGCAGTGTGAAGAGATAGCGGTAGTCGGTGTCCCGTGCGGCGGCGCAGGTGTCCAGGAACGCGCGCACCAGCGGCATCACGGCCGGGGTTCCGGCGAAGTCGTAGCGGCGCATCCGGTAGTTGGGCCGCTCGGGCTGCCGGGTGAAGTAGTGGCGGTGGACCGGCCGGATGAAGCTGGCCAGCGGCACCGTGGCCTCGCCCAGCGCGTGCATGGGCATCGGGGCGGGGGCTTTCGCGGGCATGACGAACACACTCCTTGGCGTGAGCAGGGGTTTCGTGGTGCCCGTTGGAGGAGTCTCACGGATGCCGTGATGCGCGGAACGGGCAGGGCGTAGCCTGACCGACATGAACCCTGGGTGATACACCGGTCACTGACCACATCTCCATGGTGAGTTCTTAGAATCCCAAAAGTCAAGCGGATCCTTAGAATCCCTCTATATTTTGCTAGGCTTGCCCCATGAAACCCAGCTTCAGCCCCACAATTCGCCGACGACGCCTCGCGCGCATACTTCGCGACTTTCGCGAAGAATCCGGACATACGCTAGATACAGCATCTAAGGAGTCAGGCGTACCCAGGAGCACCATCGGGAGACTCGAAGGCCCCGAAGGGAAACGCATCCAGACAGCTCACCTGGACGCATTGGCTCGGCTGTACAACATGGACGAGGAGTCCTGGAAGAGCCTTCACCAACTGGCCAAAGACGCGGGCGAGCGAGGCTGGTGGTCCAAGTACAAGGACGTCTTCAGCACTGATGGCCTGCCATCCTTCGAGGTTGAGGCCTCGTGCATCCGGACCTACCAGACCCAGGTGATCCCTGGCCTTCTCCAAACCACCGCCTACACACGAGCCGTCTTCACGGGCACCAGCATGGTTCAGGAGGAGCAGATCCAGCGCCATGTCGATGGCCGCATGAAACGGCAGGAGATCCTCGAACGCCTCTACCCGCCCGAGTACGTGGCGATCATCGACGAAGCCGCCCTACGCCGGTTCGCGGGAGGAGTGGAGGTGATGAGGGAGCAACTGGACCACCTCACAGACATGGCGAAGCGTTCAAGAATCTCCATCCACGTCCTGCCCTTCTCCTCAGGGATGCACTCAGCGAACCTCGGAAGTTTCCAGATCCTGGAGTTCCCAGAACCAACGGACCCCACCATTGGTTACATGGAGACACCAACCTGTAAAATCTTCTCAGAAGAGGACGAAGAGATTCGTCGCTATGAGACCTTGTGGCGCGAGGCTCACAATGCCGCACTCACCGCAGCTCAGAGCGTGAGCTTCATCAGGGACGTGATCACATCGCTGAAGGGCACTACATGACCGTTCTCAGCTTCAAGAAGAGCAGCTACAGCGGCACCGGCGAAGACTGCGTAGAGGTCGCCCACATCCCCAGCAGCTTCCGCAAGAGCAGCTACAGCGCCCAGGATCAGGATTGCGTGGAGGTCGCCGACCTCCCCTGCGGCGCGGCCGTCCGCGACTCCAAGCACCCCACCGCCGGACACCTCCCCTTCCCCGCCGCCGAGTGGTCCACCTTCCTCTCGGTGGCCCGCTCCCGGTAGAACCCCAGCACCCGCTGCGGCCGTCCTCCCGGCCGCGGCGGAACGCTTCCACCCCGGCTACGCCCTCCCACCTGCGCCTGTGGCACAGTGACGGCGATCGCGGCACCAGCCAGCCGCCACACACCCTGGGAGGGAAACCATGGCGATCTTCGCCGTCACCTACACCTACGCCCCCGACAGCGCCGCCGCGCGCGACGAGCACCGCCCCGCGCACCGCGAGTACCTGGCCGCGCAGGACGCCAACCTCTGCTCCGGCCCCTTCGGCCCGGAGGACGCTCCCGGCGCCCTCCTGCTCTTGCGCGCCGACTCCCGCGACGAGGCCATCGCCCTGACCGAGAAGGATCCCTTCCGCCTCCAGGGCCTGGTCTCCGATGTGGACGTCAAGGAGTGGTCCCCGGTGCTGGGCCCGCTCGCCGAGCACTTCTGAGCGAACACCGCGGGCCGGGGCGGAAGTCGCTTCCGTCCCGGCCCGCGTCATGTGCGGCCCCCGGTGTCACTCCTCGGCGAGGCCGTTGTCCTTCATCCACTGCGGGTCGGGGGCGACCATCTGGAGGATCTCGACGTAGAGGCCCTCCGGGCCCGAGACCTGGAAGCGGCGCTGCCCCCAGGGTTCGCTGACCAGCGGCATGATCACCTCCACCCCCGCCTCCCGCAGCCGCTTCTCCTCGGCGTCCACGTCCGGCACCAGGAAGGCGATCAGCGACTCCGCCCTCCCCGAGCGCAGGACCTCGTGCGTGGACGGATGGTCGCGCAGCACGAAGTCGATCGACAGCTTGGGGTGGTCCTCGTGCTGGGTGTTCAGGTACCAGCCGAGGTCGATGTTGACGTCGAAGCCGAAGTGCTCGGCGAACCACGCGGCGCTGGCGCGCGGGTCGTCGCAGAGCACGGCCAGGCCGACGAGTTCGATGTTCACGGTGCCTCCAGGGATCGCCTTTAACCACTCCATGAAAAGTACTACGTGCATAGTGACCGTGGCAACCGGCTTTTCTCTCGGGGTGCCGTGCGCGTGCTATACGATAATGATTATCGTTTTCCTGGAAAGGAGGGTCTCCCCCGATGGAGCCGACAACCCCCATGCGCGTGGCCGTGGTCTGCGGTCTGCACCGCCACGCGCGCGGACGGAGCGTGGACGACCTGCTGGCGGAGGTTCCGGGGTCCGTGGCCGTGCACCACGACCTCGACGGGATCGCCGAGGGGATCGTCCACCGCGTCACCCGTGACCGCTGGGGTCCCGTGGACCACAGCCGCGTTCACCTGGACCACCTGTGCGCGTCCTGCACACTGCGCGAGGACCTCGTGCCCGCACTGCTGCGGCTGGCTGAGCGGGGCGAGCACACCCTGTGCGTGGTGGAGACCTGGGACGGGGTCGAACCCCGGCAGGTCGCCGAGGTCGTCGCGGCCCGGGAGGAGCTGCGGCTGGCCGCGGTCATCGCGGCGGTGGACGCCGACCGCCTGCTGCCGGACCTGTCCGGGCACGACGACCTGCGCGACCGGGACCTGGACATCGCGGTGGAGGACGAGCGCACGGTCGCCGAGGTGCTCGCCCACCAGATCGAGTACCCGACGGCGGTCGCCATGCACGGAGCCCGCCACCTCGACGAGGCACGCGCCCTGGTGGAGCACCTCAACCCGGCCGCCGTGGTCGTCCCCGCGGGCGGCGGGCTGGCGGACCTGACGCACGGCCGGTTCGACCCCGAGGCGGCCGCGCACCGGCTCAACCCGGCCTGGGCGCACTACGCCGACCGCGCGGACGGGCGGGTGAGCACGGTGACCTGGACCCGCAGGCGCCCCCTGCACCCCGTGCGGCTGCACGAGGCACTGGAGCGGATCGTGTCCGCGGGCCTGCGCGGCCGGGGCCGGATCTGGCTGGCCAGCCGCCCGGACACGCTGCTGGTGTGGGACGCCTACAACGACGCCCTGCTGCTGGAGAGCGGCGGCCCCTGGCTGGGTGCGCTGCCCGAGGCCGCGGTGGAGATGGTCTCCGAGACCCGACGGGTCTCCGCGCTCCTGGACTGGGACCCGGTGCTGGGCGACCGCCGCCAGCACCTGGCGTTCACGGGTGTGGACCTGGACGTCCAGCGCCTGGTGTCCTTGCTGGACTCGTGCCTGATGACCGAGGACGAGGCGGGACGGCCGCTGCGCTCCGACCCCTTCGCCGACGCCCTGTAGAGGGAGAACGCCACGACGGGGGAGCCCCGAACACCGGGGCCCCGAACGGTCCGGCAGGCTCCGGACCGCGCATGAAAGGAGGGACCGCCGTGTCCCGTGTCTGTCAGGTGACCGGAAAGGCTCCGGCCTTCGGAAACTCGGTCTCGCATTCCCACCGGCGCACCAAGCGCCGGTTCGATCCCAACATCCAGACGAAGAGGTATTGGCTACCCAGTGAAGGACGTTACGTGAAGCTGCGCGTGAGCACCAAGGGGATGAAGGTGATCGACGCCCGCGGCATCGAACGGGTGGTCGCCCAGATCCGCGCCCGCGGAGGGAAGGTCTGATGGCCAAGAAGAGCAAGATCGCCCGTGACCAGCAGCGCAGGCGCGTGGTGGCCCGCTACGCCGAGCGCAGGGCCGAACTCAAGCGGATCATCCGCAGCCCGCACACCGGCGAGGAGGAGCGCGCGGCGGCGGTGGCCGAGCTGAACCGGCAGCCGCGCGACGCCAGCGCCACCCGGCTGCGCAACCGCGACGCCGTGGACGGGCGGCCGCGAGGGCATCTGCGCAAGTTCGGGCTCTCGCGGATCCGCTTCCGGGAGATGGCCCACCGCGGCGAGCTGCCCGGGGTGACCAAGTCCAGCTGGTAGCGCAAGCGGGATCCGGTCGCGCGCTCGGCGGTGTGACCCCCGACGCCCCGCGGCTCGACCGGATCCGACGCCACGGGCCCCGCGCGGTGCGCGCGGGGCCCGTGTGCAGCTCGGGTGCGATTCCGGGTTGCCGCCGGACGACGGCGGTCCGGATCGGAGGCGCCCCGGATCGGAGGCGCCCAGCTCAGGCAGCCCGTCTCGGGCGCTCCGGAGGGGAGGCGGCCCGCCCGGTCAGCGGCGTGCGTGGCCGGTGGAGGAGCGGTGGCCGTCGTGGCCGGGGACGCCGTGTCCCTGCTCCGGTCCCGCCTGACCGTCGTACATGCCGCTGCCGTGTCCGCCTGGCCGGTTGGCCTGCTGGAAGGCCTGCTGTGCCTGGTTGTGGCGCTCCCAGAGCACGAAACGCTCGCTCTCGCCGAGCGCCATGGTGGTCAGCCACACGGCGACGGCGACGTCGTCGGCCAGTCCGAGCAACGGAACGAACAGTTCGGGGACGAAGTCGACGGGAGAGAGGATGTAGGCCACCAACGCGAGCATTCCGAGCAGCTTGCCGCTGCTCAGCTCGGGGTAGCGTCCGCGCACCTTGGCGCCGATCATCCGCGGGACGGCTCCGGCCCGCTGCCAGACGGACATGTCGCTGTCGGTGTTGCGGACGACTTGCCAGGCGGCGGCTCCCGCCGCGGCGCGGTTTACCTTACGCATCGTTCGGTCTCCTCGGTGAGGACGTGGCTTCTCAAGATATGACGCGAAGCCTTCCTGTTTCGTTCCCGCGTGGCGCGGGTCCAATCCCGTACGTGACCGGTGCGACACCTTCGCCCGCCGTCCTCTCCCCGGACGGAGCGCCCGCGTCCCGGGAGGGTTGTCCACAGGCCGCGAAGGGGACTGGTGGGACGGGGAGAGGAAGGGCATCCTTGGAGAAGAAAGGATGAGAGGCATCAAACGTCACCAGGAGGTATCTCAACCCCCACGAACCAACACAGAACCCATACGACCCGAAAACGGTCGCATACCGATCCGTCCACACGTTGGCCACATGCGGCCAGCACAAAACACGTCTGCCCAGGAAGAAGGTGGCGCACACGGACACGATCCGATCCCCTTCGGCCAGCGTGGAGTCCGCACCACCCGCGCCACCCCCGCCGAGCCCTCGCGCCCCGACCACTCCGCCACCGCGCACCCCGCGTTCCACGGCGGCAAACGCGAGGCCTCCCGCGCTCCGCCACACATTCGTTACGATGCGTCCGAGTGCCACCTTCGCAAAGCCGCTCAGCCGTCTCGCCCCAGCGCGCAGAACCGATGGAGCTTGCCCAGTGTCCAGAGCCCTACCTCGGTCGGCGACGACCGTCGCCCTGTTGGCGGACATCCCCAGCACGGGTCACGTGGGTGAGGCCGGGGCCCACCGGTTCGCGATGCGCGGCGAGAGCATCGGCGAACGCAGTGCCGCGTTCGTCGCCTTCGCCAGGGAGCAGACCGAGGCGGGCCGCAAGGTCGTGGCGCTCTACCCCGCGTGGCAGTCCGCGGACGCCGAGCGCGCGGTCAACTTCGCCCGCGGCGCGATGCGTACCGACCACATCGCCGGGATCGGCGTCGACCTGTCGCCCCTGGCCCTGTCCCTGGTCGCCGACCAGCTCGCCTACCTCGCCCCCTACCTGCCGCCGGGGATGGTCGCCGCGCTGTGCGACGAACTGCCCCGGCACCTGCTGGCGGGTGCCTGGCTCAGGACCGTCTCCGGCCTGTCCACCATCCCGACCTCGATGCGCCAGCACATGGGCTCCTACGCCCCGTCCGTGTCCTTCCTCGCCTACTGCGCACCCACCCACCAGGTGGGACGCATGCGTGCGTCCGACGTCTCCCGCACGCTGCCCTTCCGGCCCGTGCAGCCGGTCCAGCTGCTGTGCTCCACCCCCGACCCCGGGATCACCGGGGTCTTCGACGACCACCTCCCGCAGGCCATCCAGCCCGTGGCCACCCGCACCCTGCCCGCCCAGCCGCTCGGCCCCCTGTACTGGGGAACCGCCAAGTACGTGGAGTTCGTGGCGCTGAGCGCCCACCCCCAGGCCCTGGCCTACGCGGCCAGCTCCATCCGCGCCGCCTCCTGCTCCTGGTGCGGCGAGCCCATGTCGGCACGCACCTGCCCCTTCTGCTCGGCCACCGCCGCACGGACCCCCGCGCGGCAGCCCGCTCCCCGGTCCGGCCCCCGGCCGTCCGGCGGACAGGGTCCCCCGGCTGTTCCGGGTTCCGCTGAAAGAGCCGCCGGGCCCCTTCCCGGCGGCGCCACCCGCCCGCCCGGCGGACCCAGGGCCCCGGGCTCCCCGGGCCTCCCAGGCAGAACCGCCAACCCCTCCCCCGGCAGCACCGCCGGGCCCGGCCAGGCCCCTCCCCCCGTAGAAGGGGGGCGTGTGCCGGGTCCGCCTCCCCCACCGTCCACCGACCGACCGGAGGGTCAGCCGTTCGCGGGCCGCGCCCCGCGGCCCGACACACCCCGGACCTACTCCCGTTAGGGACCGGCACCGCGCCCCCGAGGCGAGCGGACGGCCCGCGACGACACTGGAAACGGAAAAGCAACCCCTATGAACCCCCGTCAGCGACGCGGCGTCCTGCTCATGGTCGTTGCCGCTATCGGCGCCGTCGCCGTGTTCGCCTCCGTGTTCACCTACCTCAACAGCCAGCAGGAGCGCCTCGGCGAGTTCGCGACCGTCCTGCGGCTGACCGAGGCCGTGGACGCCTACCAGCCCATCGGCGAGGAGTCCGTGGAACGGGTCGAGGTGCCCAGCATGTACTTCGACCCGGAGGTCTTCCTCAGTGACCTGTCCGAGGTGGAGACCCCGGCCGACCAGCAGCTCGTCGCCGCCTCCCACCTGGAGGCGGGCGTCTACCTCCAGCAGGGCATGGTGCAGCCCCAGCCCACCCTCACCACCGGGGAGCGGGAGATCGCCATCATGGTCAACGCCGAGACCGGTGTGGCGGGCAAGGTGCGGCGCGGGTCGTTCGTGGACATCTACGGCACCTTCCCGGCGCGCGACCACGGCGAGGCGTGCGCGGTGCGGGTCATCACCGAGGTGGAGGTCCTGGACATCGGTGAGCTGCGCACCCAGGAGGAGGAGGGCGGCGGTGTGGCCGGGGTGGTCCCGGTGACCTTCCGCCTGGACCCGCAGGCGGCGCTCCAGCTCGCCTACGCCGAGGACTTCTCCAGCGGGCTCAGGCTGGCCCTGGTGAGCGCCGACGGCGGCGGCACCCCGGGGGAGACCGAGTTCTGTAGCGGGGACTTCGACGACCTCGTCGACGGAGGAACGGCCGACGAGAGCACGACACCGGACGAGGGCGGGGCGGCCGACGAGCGGCGCGTGCCGCATGGGGGGTAAGCGTTGAACTTCCGTGTCCTGGCGGGTATGCCGACCTCGGAGTCGGAGATGGTGCTCGCCGCGCGTTTCGAGGAGCTGGACAGCGCCGCCCTGGTGGCCTCCCGGGCCACCACGACGGCGCTGATCGACGCCGCCGGGGAGTTCCCGGAGATCGACGTGGTCCTCATCCACCAGGATCTGGGCCCCGCACCGGTGTTCGAGGCCATACGCGACCTGTCCCACCGCCATCCGCAGGTGGCGATCCTGCTGGTCTCACCCACGATGGACCCCGACACGTTCACCGGCGCCATGGAGGCCGGGGCGCGCGGGGTGATGCCCGACGACTGCGGGATCGCCGAGCTGGAGAGCCGGATCACCAAGGCCGCCGAGTGGTCGCGAACGCTGCGCCGCCACCTGGAGTCGGCGTCGATGGACCTGCCCGCGTCGGGCGTGCGGGGCCGGGTCGTGGCGATCAGCGGCGCCAAGGGCGGCGTGGGCACCACCACGTGCGCGGTGCACCTGGCGATGGCCGCGGCCGCCGCCGGGCGGGTGGTGTGCCTGGTCGACCTGGACCTACAGACCGGCGATCTGCCGGCGTTCCTCAACCTGCGGCACCGCCGCTCCATCAGCGACCTCGTGGAGGCCGGGGACAACATCACCCCCGGCATGCTCGCGGAGACCCTGTACGTGGACCCGCGGGGTCCGCACGTGCTGCTCGCCCCCGAGCACGGCGAACGCGGCGAGGACGTCGGCGCCAGCGCCGCCCGGCGGGTGCTGAGCGCGCTCCGGTCCCGGTACGAACTGGTGGTGGTGGACTGCGGGTCCACCATGAACGAGGCCACCGCGATGGCGGTCGAGCTGGCCGACAGCGCGGTCGTCACCGTCACCCCGGACGTGCCCGCGATGCGTGGCGCCCAGCGGCTGATGAGTATGTGGGAGCGGTTGCAGGTGCGTGCGCACACGGACGTGTACTCGCTGGTCACCCGGCACAGCCGCAAGAACGAGATCCAGCCGGACTTCCTCCAGCAGCTGCTGGGCACCCGGGTGCTGCGCACACCGGTCCCCGCCGCCTACCGCGCGCTGGAGCCCGGGGAGAACAACGGCGACCCGACCAAGGTGACCGACGAGGGTCTGCGCAGGGCCTTCTCGCGGCTGGCCGCAGAGCTGGACCTGCTGAACCCGCCCGCGCAGCCCGGTGGCGGCGGGGGTTCGGCCACCCCGCCCGCGGGGCTGGGCGGGTTCGCCTCCCTCTCCGAGCGGCGCGGCACCGGACCGTCCACCCGCGACGTGTCCGGCTTCCTCAACGCGTCGGGGCCCAACCCGTCGCGCGCGGCGGTCAACGGGCAGGCCTCCGTCCCGCCGCTGGGCCAGCCCTTCGGCGGGCGCCCGGGTTCCGGTCCGCACGGGGGCGGAGGGGGCCGCGGTGGCTTCGGGAGCTGAGTCCGGCCTCCGACGGGGGCCGGGCCGGAGTGAGGGCGCCGCGCGGAACGGCGGCCGTGTGGGCCGCGCCGGCCGCCCGCCCCGTCGGATCCCACGGGGCTTACGAGGGCCGCGAGGACCCGGGGACCCGCGGAGTCGCGGGGTCCGGTCGCACTCGCGGCGCGGCGGTCCGCGGCGGCGCGGTGACCGCGGCGGGGTCATCGTGGAGTTCGCCGCGGCGGTGCCGTTCATGATGCTGGCGCTGGCCCTGGTGTGGCAGGTGCTGCTGCTCGGCATCACCGCCATGTACGCCTCGCACGGCGCCGCCGAGGCCGCCCGCCAGGCCGCCGTGACCCCCGACGACATGGCGCGTGTGGACGAGGAGGCCCGCAAGCGCGTACGACCTCCGTGGGACGGCGCGGACGTGATGACCGTGGAGATCGTGGAGCGCGACGGCGCGCGCTACGCCCAGGTGACCATGGCCATGCCGCTCTTCCTGCCCGGGGCCTCGGGGCCCTGGGACGTCACCGGTGAGGCCCGTGTGGTCACCGAGGTCGAGCCGCAGGGAGTGACACCGTGAGCGCGCGGTCGGGCGGGCGGACCGCTTCGGCCGGTACCCGCCGGAGCACCGCAGACCGCGGAGCGCGACGCCTCCTGCTCGGAGGCCGACCGCGCCGGGACGGCGACCGGGGCGGCCCGCTGCTGGAGTTCGCCGCGGTCTTCCCGATCCTGCTCCTGGTCGCGGTCATCGCGATCGAGGCCTTCCTGGCCTTCGTCGCGGTCGAGCGGCTGGAGTCCGCGGCCCGCGCCGGGGCGCGGGTGGCCGGGGCCGAGCAGCTGGAGGGCGCGGAGGCCGCCGCCCGCGCGTCGCTGCCGTCGTGGCTGGACGGGGCGACCGTCACCAGCGGCGCCAACGAGCACGAGGGTTTCTACGTGGAGGTCTCGCACCCGCTGCCGATCGTGTTCTCCGCGGCGGGCTTCGACCTGACGCTGACCCGGCGCGTGGAGATGCCCGATGTGTGAGGCCGAAGCGGTGCGCCGTGCGCGTCGGGGCGATGCCCCGGCGCCCGAGGAGAACGCAGCGGAAGTCGTGGCGGGGCACCGCGCGGCGGGGCGTGTGCCCGCCGCGCCAGCCCCCGGGGGAAGGAGAACGGGGCCATGGGTCTGAAGGACCGTCTGGAGGAGGACCGCGCCGTCGAGGGGCGCTCCGAGCGCAGCAGCGTCACGCACTGGCGCAGGCGCCTGCTGGAGGAGATCAACCTGGAGGACCTCACCCGGCTGACCCTGGCCCAGCGCCGGGTCCGCCTGGAGAAGGTCGTGGGACACATCCTCACCCGAGAGGGCCCGGTGCTCTCCGACCGGGAGCGTTCGGCGCTCATCCGCCGGGTCGTGGACGAGGCCCTGGGGCTGGGCGTGCTGGAGCCGCTGCTGGCCGACGAGACCGTCACCGAGATCATGGTGAACGGCCCCGACAACGTGTTCATCGAGCGCGGCGGCCGGATGCAGCGGGTGGACGCCACCTTCAACGGCGAGGAGCAGCTCTACCAGACCATCGACCGCATCGTGTCGCTGGTCAACCGCCGCGTGGACGAGTCCTCGCCCATGGTGGACGCCCGGCTGCCCACCGGTGAGCGCGTCAACGTGATCATCCCGCCCTTGTCGCTGTCGGGCCCGGTGCTGACCATCCGGCGCTTCCCCAAGCCCTACCCCATCGACGAGCTGGTGCGGATGGGGAGCCTGGACTCGCCGACCGGCATCCTGCTGGCGGCGATGGTGCGGGCCCGCTTCAACATCGTGGTGTCCGGCGGTACCGGTACCGGAAAGACGACCTTCCTCAACGCGATGTCGGCGTTCGTGCCCTCCGACGAGCGCATCGTCACCATCGAGGACTCGGCCGAGCTCCAGCTGATGCAGGACCACGTGGTGCGCCTGGAGTCCAGACCGCCCAACATCGAGGGCCGTGGCGAGATCGCCATCCGCGACCTGGTGCGCAACGCGCTGCGGATGCGCCCGGACCGCATCATCGTCGGCGAGGTGCGCGGTTCGGAGACCATCGACATGCTCCAGGCCATGAACACCGGCCACGACGGCTCGCTGGTGACCGTGCACGCCAACTCGGCGGACGACGCCATCCACCGGTTGCAGACCCTGGCCACCCTGAGCGACGTCAACGTGCCCTACGAGGCGATCCGCGACCAGATCAACAACGCGGTGGACGCCATCGTGCACCTGGGCCGGTGGCCGGACGGGTCGCGGCGGGTCAACGAGATCGCGGTGGTCTCCTCACGGCGGCGCGAGGAGTTCCGGCTGGACCCGGTGATGCAGTTCTCCGCGCTGCCCATGGGCCCCAACCGGGCCGTGGAGGGCGAGTTCCGGCACTTCCCGCTGCCCCGGCACATCGCCGGGCGGATCTACCACGTGGGCGAGGCCATTCCGGCGGCCTTCGGGGTGGTCACCGACGAGCGGCCCCGGAACGGCTGGTGAGATCCTCCCCCGCGCCCCGGCTGGCGCGTCCCCCGATCGGAATGGAGCTCCGGTGACCTGGCAGTTCGTGGCGATCCTCGGCGGCCTGGCCGTGGTGCTGGCCCTGGCGCTGTGGGCGCTGTGGGAGTTCGTGGCCAGCGCGCGGCACCGGCGGATGATCGCCGCCCGCAGTGCCCTGAACCAGGCCGAGTACGAGGCGTCCACGCCCATGGCGCGGCTGGACGCGGCGATCTACCGCACCCAGTGGGGCGGGCGGCTGTACCGCAGGATCGCCCGGTCGGGCGCGGAGGTGCGCCTGTCCACGTTCGTGCTCGCGCTCCTGGGCGGTTCGCTGCTGGCGGTGATCGTGGTCTGGCAGGTCCTGGCCCCCTTCTTCGGCCTGCTGGCGGCGGCCGGGGTGGCGTTCCTGTTCTTCTCCTACCTGAACCGCGCCGAGGCCAAGCGGCGCGAGGAGTTCACCTCCCAGCTGCCGGACCTGGCCCGGGTGCTGGGCAACGCGACCTCGGCGGGCCTGGCCCTGCCCACGGCCGTGGCGATGGCCGCCGACGAGCTGGACGGGCCCGCGGGCGAGGAGCTGAGCCGCATGGCCGAGTCCATGAAGCTGGGGGCCAGCTTCGAGGAGGCCGTCGCGGAGCTGCGCGAGCGCATGCCCTCCCGCGAGCTGGGGGTCCTGCTGTCCACACTGGTGGTGGCCTCGCGCTCGGGCGGCTCCCTGGTCACGGCGCTGCGCAACATCTCCACCACACTGGAGAACCGCAAGGAGACCCGGCGCGAGGTGCAGACCATCCTCAGCGAGACCACGAGCACCGTGTGGGCGCTGGGGTTCATGTCGGTGGGCGCCCTGTTCCTGATCAACGCCATCGAGCCGGGCATCATGCGCGTCATGACCACGTCCGTGGCGGGGGTGACGGTGCTGCTGGTGGTGGCGGCGCTGTTCGCCATCGGCTTCGTGCTGGTGTCCCGCATCACCAAGTTCGACCTGTGAGGACCGCTCCCCGATGAACGCCCCCCTCTCCCTGCTGGTGCCGCTCGCCGCCGCGCTGGCCAGCGCGCTGGTCGTGCTGGTCGCGTGCTACGGCCTGTACCTGATGATGTCTCAGACCCGGGTGCGGGTGGCCGACCCGGCCGCGCGCCCCACGCGGACCCGGTCCGACGACACGTTCGTGCTGCACCGGATCACCGAGGCGATCGGGCGGCCGTTCGCCCGTTCGCTGCACGCGTCGCTGAGCCAGCGCCGCCTGGTCTCCGTCTCCGAGCGCATCGAGGCGGCGGGGCGGCCGGAGGGGCTGACCCTGGAGCGCTACCTGCGGCGCAAGGTCGGCGAGGTGGCGCTGTACGGCGTCCTGGGCCTGTTGATGTTCGCCGCGGGGAACCCGCTGGTCGGGCTGGTGGTGCTGGCCTTCATGGGGCTGACCGACCTGAGCCTGTACGTGCAGGGCCAGGAGCGCGGTGACAAGGTGCAGTCACAGCTGCCGGACTTCCTGGACGTGCTGGCGGTGACGGTGAGCGCCGGGATGTCGTTCCGGGCGGCGGTGGCCCGGGTGGCGGAGTCGATGCCGGGTGTGCTCGCCGACGAGTTCGCGCTGGCGCTCCAGCAGATGGAGTTGGGCACCTCGCGGCGGGAGGCGTTCGAGATGCTGCGCCGGCGCAACCGCAACGAGTCGTTGAGCAAGTTCGTGACCGCGATCCAGCAGGCGGAGGAGCTGGGCGCCCCGCTCAGCGACACCCTGGTCGCCATCAGCCAGGACATGCGGCGCGCCGACGCCCAGTACATGCGCCGCAAGGCCCAGCGGATGAACCCCCGGGTGACGATGGTGACCGCGGTGACCCTGCTTCCGGGCCTGCTCATCCTCATCGTGGGATCGATGTTCCTGGGCACCGAGGTCAACCTCGGCCTCATCCTGGGCGGCTGACGCGGACGGCCCCTTCCCCGGGGGACGGGGAAGGGGCCTTGCTGGGGTTGGGGGACGGGGGATGTGGACGGGTGGCCACCCGGCACTCATCATGCGTCGCGGAGCGCGACCGAACCATACGTGGTCACTACGTAACTCCTCCACCGCGGAGGGGATACGTAGGGCGCGCCCTCCCGGAGGGCGGCCGGGCACCGGGCGGGAGCCCGCCCGGTGCCCGGCCGTCAACGGTGTCGGTCAGCGCGTCAGGGCGCGGTGGGCGGGAACGGAATGGCGGCCAGGGTCGGGAAGAGCTCGGACTCCTCGTAGTCCAGGTGGGCTTCCAGCTCCCGGGTCATCCGGTTCAGCTCCGCGTCGAACCGCTCGGGGTCGACCGTGGACAGGTCCGCGAGCAGCGCCTCCAGTTCACCGCGGACGCGGTTGACCGCGCGGTGTTCTTCCCGCAACCGCTCGATCACGTCCTCCAGGTGCGGGTTCTGGCTCCCCAGGTGGGGGAACATGAACTCCTCACTGTCGTGGTGGAAGTGCAGGGACTCGCAGAAGGCCAGGCAGTGCTGGCGCAGCTGGAGGTTGAGCCCCAGCGGCGCGGATCCGCCGGTTCCGGAGGCGCGTTCGGCGAGGTAGGCGTCGGCCTCCGCGCGGACGTGCCTGAGCTGATCGCGCAGCCAGGTGTGGACCTCGACGAGCTTGTCGGCGAGGTTGGCGGCCTCGCTCTCCTCGTTGTACGGGCGTTCCAGGGCGACCACCGGCAGGATCCGCTCGGTTCCGGCCTGGTAGTCGGCGTATCCGGAGTCCGTGCGGACGAACTCGGCGAACAGGCGGTCGCGTTCGGCGCCCTCGGCGGGGACGGCGACGGCACCGAAGGTCTCGGTACCCAGTTCCACGCGCACCATGGGGTGGGCGAGGACGTTGCGGTACCAGTCGGGGTGGCGGTCCGAGCCACCCGCGGAGCCGACGACCAGCACGCGGCCGTCGACGCGGACGAACCCGAGCGGGGTGGTGTGCTCGCGGCCGGACCGGGCCCCGACGGTGGTGAGCAGCAGCAGGTCGCCGCCCTCGAACATGCCGCCGACGCGGCCTCCGTTGGCGCGGAACTCCGCCACGACGGGGATGTTGAAGTCGCTGACGTGGGGTTCAGCGGTCCGGACGTGCGGGTTTTCGGTCACAGGTCTCCTTCGAGGTGGTGGTCATGGGCGCGACCGTCCCCGAAGGCACCCGCGGCGGCCCAGGCGCGTGCGCGCACGGGTGGCGGGTGGACGTGACAGGGAGCCCGGGCATGGCCGGGCCGGAAGAGGTCTCCGGGGAGGTCGCGAGAGGTCTGGGCGCGTTCGGGCGCGGCTCGGGCCGGCGCCGTCGGAACGGCTAGACGCGGTCCGCGGTGTGTGTGCTCACAGTGCGCTCCCGGGATGTCAAGGTGCCTCCATACCTACCGACCGGCCCACTGCTCTGTGGTCGGTGGCACGCGACACGGAGGCGAACCTACACCATCGGGCGAGGGAGCGCCACAGGTACGCGGGGAGGCTGTCCGGGCCCGTCGTACGGCGCGACCCGGGTGCGTCGCACGGACGCGTGTGCTTCCCACGCCCGCCGTACGGGCGTGCGTGCCGCGGCCGGGGCATGCTCAGCCCTACCCCGGCGGTGGGGCAGACCCCACGGGTAAGAGGCCCAGCAGCCGTATGGGACGGGGTCGGCGCGGTCCGTAGTTTCGGGGACACACGACCTGAGAGGAAGTCGGACACCGTGAGTCCCCACACCGAGGGCGCCGCTGCGGCGCCCTCCCCCGTACGCGCCCTCGCCCCCGACCTGGCGCGCGGCTTCATGCTGTTGTTCATCGCCCTGGTCAACGCCCAGTTCTTCCTGGTCGGCCCGGACCCGGTGCGCTCCCTCGCCGACCAGGCGGTGACCGTCGTCCAGACGACACTGGTCAGCGCCCGCGCCATCCCGTTGTTCGCGTTCCTGTTCGGGTACGGGATGGTGCGGATCGCGCACCGTGTGCGCGAGGGCGGGGGCGGGTGGATCCACGTGCGGGTCCTGTTACGACGGCGCGGCTGGGTGATGCTGGTGATCGGTTTCGCACACGGCGTCCTGCTGCTGCCGGTGGACATCGTCGGCGCCTACGGGTTGGCGCTGCTGCTCTTCATGGGCCTGGTGCGGGCACGGGACACCACACTGCTGTGGACGGCGGGCCTGCTGGCCGCGAGTTCAACCGCCCTGCTCACGACCCTGACCGCCCTGTTGGCCGACGCCGAAGGGGAGGCCTCCGTCGACGCGCTGTCCCTGGCCGAGGGCGACTTCTGGCTCGCCACCGCCGAACGGTTCCAGGAGTGGCTGCTGCACACGCCGTTCACCATGCTGACCGTGGCACTGCCCATGATCGTCCTGGGTGTGTGGGCCGGGCGCCGGCGCGTCCTGGAGGAACCCGGGGGGCACCGGGTACTGCTGGTCCGCACGGCCGTGTTCGGCCTGGGACTGGGGATCACCGCCGGTCTGCCGAGCGCGCTGGTGTACGCCGGGGTCTGGACCGGACTCTCCCCGTTGACGGAGGGCCTGCTGGCGGTCCTGCACGAGGCGGCCGGGTGGGGCGGCGGACTGGGGTGGGCCGCCCTGATCACGCTGTTCGCGGCCCGGCTGGGCACGCGCCGGGGAACCGCCGTGACGGCGGTCGCGGCGGTGGGACAGCGGTCACTGACCTGCTATCTGGCGCAGTCGGTGATGTTCACTCTGGTGTTCGCCCCCTACGCCGCGGGGCTGGGGGCGAGTCTGGGGACCACCGGCGCGGCGGGGGTGGCGGTCACCACGTGGCTGGCGACGGTGGTCCTGGCGGAGGGGCTGCGCCGGTCGGGGCGGCGCGGTCCGGCCGAGACGCTGCTGCGCCGCCTGACCTACGCGGGGACGTCGCACTCGCCCGCGCCGTGGCGCGGGTCCCTGGGGGACGGGGCCTAGGCGCGGTCGACGGAGGCCGTTCCCCCGGCAGGCCCGGGAAGCGGTTCCCGGGGACCGTCCCGCTGTCCCGCGCCGGGTCCTGGCGCGGCATGCGGGGGCCTCGGCCCCGGCGAAGCGTGTGGAGTCCCGCCTCCGGCCGAACACGCGGGAACGGGAAGCGGAGCACGGTCAACGGTCACAACCTGCGCGGGAGTCCACCGGTCCCCGTGCCGACCGGCTCCCGTGCTCAGTCGCCGACGGGAGCGGGAGCGGCGGGCTGGACCTGTCCGGGCTCGGGGAGACCCAGGTCGGGGGCCCCGTCGAGCTCCACGAACGTGTACCGCGTGTACCACCGCTCCGGTTCGGGAGCGGCAGGGCCCAGGAACGACGCGGGAACCTCCTCCGGGACCGGGCGCCCGTTGAGGACCCCTCCGCCAGCGCCCTCCGTGGCGAAGCTCAACGGGACCCCGTCCTCGGTGGCCACCAGGACGAACGACGTGTCCGCCTCCCCCGGCCCGCCCGCGGCGGGGAACGTGCCCTCCACCCGGATCGCGGGCACGCCGTCGGGGGCCGCGCCGCCCAGGTGGCCGAAGGCGTCCTGGGCGGGCGGGGGCGCGGCGAGGACCACCTCCTCCTCCGCGGTGACGGTCCCCTCCTCCGCGGCGCGGACGAGCGGTGCGACGACCTCCGCCGGCGCGAACATCTCCTCCGCCAGCCCCGGCTCGGCCCCGTACCAGGTCGGCGCTCCGTTCCACGCGGAGTTCTCCGCGCGCAGCAGGTCGCCCTCGACCATCAGCAGGTCGCTGGTGCGCGCGCCGCTGACGGTACTGGTCCAGCGCAGCGCCTCCGGCGGTCCCGCCTGGTAGAGCACCCGGTCGAAGAGGGTGGGGTCGGTACCGGTGGGAAGCGGCTGGCCGTAGCCCCCGCCGTTCCCGGCGTGGGTGAGCAGGGTGAGCTCGAAGGAGTCCGCGGCCAGCAGGGTGTCGAGCGAGGCCGCCACCAGCTCCGCTCCGCTGAGGGGTCCGGTCGGCGGGTTCCCTCCGGTGGCCTGCTCCGACCCGGAGCCGGAGTCGGCCGTGGTGGTGTCCGACCCCCCGGACAGGGCGTTCAGGAGCAGGTGGCCGCCGCCGACGGACACGGCCAGGAGCACGGCCGCGGCGACCACCAGAACGGGAAGCCCGCGCCGGACTCCCGCGCGGCGGCGCCCGCGCGAGCGTCCACCGGTCGCCCGTCCACCGGTCCCCCTTCCACCGGTCGTCTGGCCACCTGTCGCCCTTGCGCCGGTTCCGTGCTCACCGGTCCCACCGTCCCGGGCGGCGTCCAGGGCGGAGCTGATCCACGCCGCGGGCTGGTCGCGGTCCGCGTCCACGCGCGGCCAGTGGGCGCGGACGAGCGCTCGCAGGCGGTCCGCCCACACGTCGGGGGTGGCGCTGTCCTCCACTCCCGCCAGCAGCAGGCACTCCAGGTAGGCCTCCTCCGCCGGAGGGCGCCGCCCCGGGTCCGCCGACAGCGCCCGAGCCAGCAGGGGACGCAGCCCGTCGGGCACGTCGGCGAGGTCGACGGTGTCCTCCCTGGCCCGGCGGGCCGCCTCCGGCGGTGCGGCGTCCGTACCGAACGGCGCGTGCCCGGTCGCGGCGAGCACCACCAGGCAGGCCCAGGAGAAGACGTCGGAGGCGGTGTCGGGCCGCGCGCCCGCGTAGCGCTCCGGGGCCAGCCAGCCGACACTGCCCGCGGTGGTCAGGGAGTCCGCGTCGTCGACCCTGCGGGCGATCCCGTGGTCCACCAGCCGGGGGCCTTCCGGGGTCAGGACGACGTTTCCGGGTTTGACGTCCCCGTGCGGTACACCCGCGGCGTGGACCGAGGTCAGCGCCTCGGCGGTTCCCGCGGCCAGCACCAGGAGGGCGGGCTCGGGGACGGGTCCGTCCTCGCGCACACGGCGGGCCAGGTCGGGGCCGGAAAGGTACTGGACCGATGCCCACGGCCGCCCGTGGAAGGTTCCGCTGGCGTTGACGCCCACGGCACACACCCCGACGGCCCGGCGCAGGAGGGTGATCCTGCGGTCGGGGTCCGCGGCCGGAACCCACTCGGCGTGGGCGACCCTGAGGGCGACCGCCTCGCCGTCCGGGGCCACGGCGGCGTAGACCACGCCCATGGTGCTGCCGCCGAGGCGACCGATCAGCCGGTGGCCGCCGATCTCGGCGGGATCGCCTCCGGTGAGCGGGCGCACGTGCGCCGGAAGGGAGGCTGGCGGGTTCGGAGCCATGGGGGGGACGCCTTCCACTCTCCTGGGCCGGGGGAGCGCGCTGCCTGGACCGCCGACCCATGGTTGCGTACACCTGCTGGGTACCGACCGTACATTCCCGGGCATACCCCGTGCCGGGCCGATCCACGAGCGTTCCGGGGCGCGAACCGCGCTCCGGGCGACCGGGCCCCGGCAACCGGACAACGCCCCGTGGTCGTCTCCGGCACGGACCACGCCTACGCCCCCAACCGCTAGCGGACGGAAGCGCCGTCCTCACCGGAACGCAGGGCCATGGCGTCGCGGCACGCCAGCACCGACTCCAGCAGGCCGGGGAAACGCCCTTCGAGCTCCTCGTCGCGCAGCGAGATGAAGCACCGCGTCCCCTCGGTGCGGTTCTGCACCAGACCGGCGTTGCGCAGGATCTTCAGGTGGTGGCTCAGCGTCGACTGGGCGATGGGCAGGTCGATGTCCTTCCAGGCGTGCTCCCCGTCCATGTCGGCGAGCATCCGCACGATCCGCAGCCGGGTCGGCTCGGCCAGCGCGGCGAGAACCGTGACCAGTTCCACCTCGTGGAGGGCGGGGTGCGCGTGCTCCCTGGGAGCCAAGGCGGTCCTCCTCGTACGGCGCCCGGCCGGGACCAGGCGAGATTTGGCTCGTGGACAGTCGGAAGTGTACCTTCGTAATTCGATGTTCGTCGAATATCGAACGCGCAGGCCGACCGGGGAAGCGGATCCTCCCGTCACGGCCTCGCAGCCGGACCCGCCACGCAACAGGGGGAAGAGCCACCATGTCCGACGTCGCGCTGTCGGTGCTCGACCACGCCAGCATCGCCGAGGGGTCCACGCCCGGTGACGCGCTACGTTCCGCCAGGGAACTCGCCCAGCACGCGGAGCGGCTGGGCTACAAGCGCTTCTGGCTCTCCGAGCACCACAACATGCAGGCCATCGCGAGCGCTGCCACGTCCGTCTCCCTGGGCTTCATCGCCGAGGGGACCTCCACCATCCGGATCGGCGCGGGCGGTGTCATGCTGCCCAACCACTCGCCCCTGGTGATCGCCGAGCAGTTCGGCACTCTGGAGTCGCTCTACCCGGGACGGGTGGACCTCGGCCTGGGCCGCGCGCCGGGCACCGACCCCCGCACGATGATGGCGCTGCGCCGCGACCACAGCGCCTCGGCGACGTTCCCCAACGACGTGCAGGAGCTCCAGGCCTACTTCGAGCCCGCCGAGCCCGGTCAGCCCGTACGCGCCATCCCCGGCGAGGGACTGCGGGTGCCGCTGTGGATCCTGGGGTCCAGCCTCTTCGGCGCCCAGCTGGCCGCGCAGCTCGGCCTGCCCTACGCGTTCGCCTCGCACTTCGCCCCGGACGCGCTGTACGAGGCGCTGAAGGCCTACCGGACGACCTTCCGTCCCTCCCAGCAACTGGAGGAGCCGTACGCCATGGCGGGGGTGAACGCCTTCGTCGCCGACACCGACGAGGAGGCCCAGCACCTGTTCACGACGATGCAGCAGGCGTTCCTCGGCACCCTGCGCGGTGCGCGGGGACGGCTGCGCCCGCCGGTGGAGAACCTGGACACCGCATGGCGCCCGGGGGAGAAGGAACGACTGGACCACATGCTTCGTTACTCGTTCGTGGGTTCCCCGGAAACAGTCCGTCGCAAGCTCGAGCTGTTCGTCGCTGACACGGGCGTGGACGAGCTGATGGTGTCGTCGATGATCTACGACCAGAAGGCTCGCCTGCGCTCGTTCGAGTTGCTGGCGGAACTGGCCGACCTCAAGCGTCCGGACCAGGGCTGACCCCACCTCCCCGCACAGGGAGACGGTCAAGGGTGGCGGCGCCGAATCTGTAGGCAGGCAGTGGCGCCGCCTTCCCGGTGCGGGGATGCCGGGCGGGGTTTGCGCAGAACCCCGCCCGGCTCCTGGTTCCGGAGCGCGGTGAGGCTCCGGGCCTGGCTGGGACGTTCGGGTGGAGGGGTTCAGTCTCCCCCGCCACCACCGCCGCCGTCTCCCCCGCCGGAACCGCCGTCGCCGCCTCCCCAGCCACCACCGGAGCCGCTGCCGCCGGACCCGCCGTCACCTCCCCAACCTCCGCCGTCTCCGTAGTGACCGAAGTCACCACCCCAGCCCTCACTCCCGGAACTGCCGCCGCCCGAACGGTCGCCGGAACCACCCGGTCCCTGGCACAGATCGGCGAACGAGCACAGGGTCTCCAGGCTGACGGAGTCGGGGCCCGTGCCGCCTGTGGCTTCGGCACCGCTCGGGTCTCCCCCGCCTCCCGTGTGGGCGGTGACGGGGATCGGGTCCTGCTGGAGCTGCGCGGACTCCTGGCCCGACCGGGTCCCGCCGACCTGCTGGCGGGACGCGGACGCGCGCAGCGAGCGAAAGCCCGTGACCGCCGTGTGTCGGACCGCGTGGTCACGGGACATCCCGTCGTCGGGGTGAGTGCCGGTGGAGTCCGCTCCGGCGGACCCGGCCGCCGAGGCGCCGTACCTCTGGCGGGCCAGCTCCAGCACCGCGTTCCCGGCGGGGGTGTTGGGGCTGAGCGAAGGGCCTCCGGTCGCCGTCATGACCACCTGGGAGGCGACCAGGACAGCCGACGCGCTCAGCCCTCCGGCGAGGAGGCCGAGCGCGATGGCACCGGGCTCCGCGAGGAAGAGCACGGCCGAGCCCCCGGCGGCGACCAGGAGCGCGACGGACCGCGTCCACCGGATCGTCCTCGGGGCCCTCTCGCGACGCCGCAGCGCCCGTCGGAGCCGCGGGGAGTCGACGATCAGGCCGGACCCGGCGAGGCCGGTGCGCAGCTTCTCCACGCCCTGGCCGGCGACGATCCGGCGCAGCATCTCCAGGGCGCTGACGCCGACGCGCTTGCGAAAGACCTTCACCAGCTCTCGGCGGACGGCGCCTTTCTCGTGCGTGTAGGGGCGGGAGGGGCCGACGAGGGTGAAGAGCCCTCCGGTGGACTGCTGGCGGATACGGCCGTGCAGGAAGGCGTCCATGACCGCGGTCTCCCCCACACGGACCGGGCCTCCCGCGAGCAGGGCCAGCTCGTTCGGTTCGAGTTCGTCCGGGTCGGGCGGGGGCTGGTGGGCGGGCGAGGGAGCGCGGAGCGCTGACCTGAGGGCTGAGTTGCCCTTCAGAATCGCGGAGAGCGGAATGCCTCCGATCACCAGTCCCACGATCAGGGCTGCCACCAGGGAAAGGGCCACGCTGGGGTCCAAGCCGCCACCTCTTGTCTTCGGTCTCGGGGGTTGAGGGTGGGAGTGGAAGTGGGGGTGGGAATCGTGAGGGTCGGGGGTGTGGGGGGATCGGGGAGTCGGGGAGAGGAAGTACGGACCGGGGAAGGGTGCCCGGCCGGGGTGTGTGAGCCGGGCCGGGGATGTGGGCTGGGCTAAGAATCGGGGGCGGAGATGGGGCCCAGGACTGGGATCGGAGCCGGGGTCTGGACTGGGGTTCCGAAGTCGGAACGAGGAGACGAGGATTTCGAAGATCGGGGTTCTGATTGTGGGGATGCTGATCGAAGGCACCTGGTTCTGCCTCGCGCCGTCGGAAACCAGAGGAAGCCCCAGCAGGTCGGGGATCGCGTCCGAGCGAGGAGCGGTGTGTCTCCCACAGGCATCTTTGATCCCTCTGCCCTCTCCGGTCACCGTGGCGCCTCCGCTCGGAAGCGAGGTTCCATCCAACACCGGGTGCTTCGGAGAACCCAACGGTGATCTGGTATTTCCCGCCCGTCCATGGCGCCCCCGTAGCACACGTGTCATCATGGTGACCCGCCGACCACCAAACGTGACCCCGTCTCGGCGAGGGACTGTGACCGCGCATCGACCCGACCACCGGCTTCCGCCTGGGCGTTATCCAGCCCTGTGGACAACGTGTGGTTTCAGGGCCCATGGGGCATCCTGAAGGAAGATGGCCACATCCGGTCAGAAGGCGGGATGGCGTCGGTGTTCATGCCGGATAGTGGGACTCCGTGAGCACTCGCCGCCCACGTACTCCCCCGGTGGCCTGCGGGCAGGGGACCCACCTGCTCAAGGACCGCAGAGATGTGGTGCCGTAAGACCCCCTCCCCAAGGAGTTAAGCCCCGTGAACAGCCTGACCAAACTCTGGGTGACGCTGAGCACCTTCCTTGTGCCAACCTCCAAGGAGGAGGACAAGGGCGCCGGAATCGTCGAGTACGCCGCAATCCTCATTCTCGTTGCGGCGATCGCGGTTGGTATCTGGGCTTTGGGTATTCCTGACCAAATCAGGCAGGCCATAGGGTCCTCTGTTGACCAAATCCTCCAAGGGCCAGCGGAATAAGGCCACTCACATCAACCAGAGATTCTTGGATTCCCATAAGAAAAGTCGGGAATAGATGCATCAGGAAAAACCCTCCCCCCAGGAAAGAGAAACTATAAGCTTGCTGCCCTTAGGGGCCGCGCTGACTTCACTGGCCTTGCTCACTTCTGGCTGCGTCATTGACTCAGAAACCCCTACCCAAAACGACCAGGGGAAAGAAAATCCAAATAACCCAAGCCCTTCGGCCGCCAAAGAAGAAGATGAAGGGCAGGCAATTGCCAGTAGCGCCAGCAGCTCCTCTGACATAGGATCCAACCTCCAGGTTGATATCTATGCCCTCGAAAGAGTCGGAGACAGCTTACTCAGACTTCGCTTGGGAATCACGAACAAATCCAACCAAGAGTATTACCTTTACGCCGGGCTGGCCGATTCAGAAAATCCCTACACAGCCAGCCGGGTCACTCTTATTGACGCAGAAAACCAAACCCGACACCTGAGTCACAACCAGAGTGACGGTTCATGCTTTTGCCTTCCCTTTGAAGGTTCCATTGAAGGTGGGGAAACCGTGGAAACTTGGGTTATTTACCCCGAACCCCCACCTGAAGTTGAAAGAATGACCGTAGTCACCCCCCTGACACCACCTTTTCTCGACATTCCTATAAGCACTTCATCAGAAACCTTAGAGAGCCAAGGGATTTCAGAGCCAGAAATCCGTGATCTCACCATGATTTCTGATAATACCGAGGACCAAACCGGACGTACCGAAAGCAACGACGAAGTCAGCATCATCCTGTCTTCTGACGTACTCTTCGAGACAAACAGCGCGGACCTCAGCCCCGACGCAGAGGAAATCATACAGCAGGTCGCCAGTGAAATTGATGACGCAAGCTCCTCCACAGTGAGCATTGATGGACACGCAGACAACACCGGCAACGAGTCCATCAACCTTCCACTCTCACAGAAGCGCGCAGAAACTGTCGAATCAGTTCTTGCGGATTTGGTCACCAGAAGCGGAATCAGTTTTGAGGTAGAGGGCCACGGGGCCAGCGAACCCATCGCCAACAACGATACCGAAGAGGGCCGCGAGCGCAACCGACGAGTCAGCGTCACCTTCGAAAAATAGGAGGCATCGATGCGAAAGGCCGCAAGGAAACTCGGCCCCATCACGGCCATCTCAATAACAGCAATCGTTTTCTCTATAGGTGCAAACGCCTCAGCAGCACCCACCCAAAATGATTTCGAAGTCCTCGGCACAGCCACCGGAAACGAAACAAACTCCTCTTCCCTGACCGCAGAGGTAAATATCGCGGAAGAAAACGAGTCCGGAAACCTACTTGCAGTGACATGGAGCATAGAAAACTCTGGAAGTGAACCAATAGTTCTCACATGGCTCACCGATCTGTCATATACATACAGCGGCGGAGCCTATTTCTCTGGAATCACCGCCTTTTCTCCAGAAAATGGAACCCGTTATCATCCAATCATGGATGGCGCGGGGGAATGCCTGTGCGCGGGCAATGTTTCAAACGATTTCAAGCAGCGTGTCGACTCTGAGGAAAAAATGACATACTGGTCCATGTACTCGGTTCCGAGCGACCTTGAGACCATCTCCGTGGAAATCCCCGGATTCGACCCCATCGAGGACATCCCCATCTCCTGACGTCCCCCACCACCCAGATCGCCTAGGAGGCGGCGTTGCCCACCCCCCACCGCCCCGAACTCGGGGACACCCGACGGCCCTCCCCCACCGGGCCACCCGGGCGGTCCGGCGAGCGCAACGGGCCGCCGAGGCGGCACCGGGGCGGCCGGTTCCTGCAACGGCTCCGCCCTGCCCGGAGAGCGGAGGGCGACCGGGGCGCGGCTTTCGTCGAGCTGGCGGCGGTCACCGTGCTGGCCGCGGCGATCATGGTCGCGGTATACCAGCTCGAACTCAGCCAGACCTTCAACAGCGGGGTCCGGCAGATGGTGTGCCTGGTCGAGGGCCCCGGTTGCGGTGACGAGACCTGGGTGGACGCCGACCGGCCGGAGGAACCCGAGGAGTACGAGTGGGGCCAGGGCAACTCCAACGCCCTGGAGAACGAGACGCTCGCGATGGACATGGCCGCGGACCGCGGCTGGACCGAGAACGAGTGGGAGTGCCTGAGCAACCTGTGGAACGTCGTCTCCCACTGGGACCACACGTTCGTCAACACCGAGACCGGTGACCACGGCATCTCGGGGTTCAACCCGGCCAGGCACGGCTCCATGCCCGAGGGCTTCCGCGAGAGCCCGTCGGCACAGATCTCCTGGGGGATGAGCCACATCGACGACGCCTACGGTTCGCCCTGCGCCGCCTGGACGTACTGGGAGGACACCGGCACCTACTGAGGGCCGTCCACCCCCTCCCCCGCCCGTCTCCCTAAGCCGCCCGCGCCTCTGGTTGTCAACCCTCCGCGCGCTCCCCACGCGCTCCCCTGCGGGACGGCTCACCTCCGCACGGAGGCTCCGCGCTTCCTTGCACCCGCGTTTCTCCCTGCGCCCGCGCTTCCTCACACCCGCGTTCCCTTACACGAGCACCGCTCACGGAATCGGGTGCGTCACCTTCGCGGCATGTTAAGGTTCCGCAAAACACCCACAGAAATTGGTAAATACCAGGGTCTTATCAGACATAAGGGGCATTTCTCTCTGCGGAGCGTTCGTACCCTGAACGTTCCCACGCCGCCCCGCCGGGGGCTCTGGTGTGGAAGACGGGCACCGCTGCCGTCTCGTGGGGGCACGGGTCGGCACTGACCACACGGGGGTTCGGTGAAGATCGCCTATCTGATCAACGACATGTACGGCATCGGCGGAACCGTTCGCACCGTCGCCAACCAGGCGGCGGCGCTGTCCGCACGGCACGAGGTCGAGATCGTCTCGGTGTTCCGGCACCGCGCGGAGCCCGTTCTGCCCGTACCCGCCCAGGTGAGCCTGCGCCCGCTCGTGGACGTCCGTGGGTACGACGGCGCTGACGGTACGGGAACCGACGGCCGCCCGCTGTACGAGGGATCGGAACGGGCCGGTGTACCACCGCTGCTCTTCCCACCGGAGGACGCACGCGGTCCCACACACAGCCGCCTGACCGACGACCGGTTGGAGGAGTACCTGGCCACCACCGACGCCGACGTGGTGGTGGGCACCCGGCCGGGACTGAACGTGGTGATCGCCCGGGCCGCTCCGAGTCGGGTGGTCAAGATCGGCCAGGAGCACCTGACCTACGACCAGCACTCCGAGCCGCTGCGCCGGGTGATGGAGGACGCCTACCCCCACCTGGACGCCTTCGTGACCGTGACCGAGGCCGACGCGCGCACGTACCGGGACCGGATGCCGATGCCTCGGGTGCGCGTGCTGTCCATCCCGAACTCGGTGCCCGCGCCCGCGTTCACCGCCAACGGACACAACAGCCGCACGATCGTGTCCGCCGGGCGGCTGGCCCCCAGCAAGCGGCACGACCTCCTGGTGCAGGCCTTCTCCATGGTCAGCGAGGACTTCCCCGAGTGGACGCTGCGGATCTACGGGCGCGGCAACCGGCGTGCGGCGCTGGCCCGGCTGGTGAACTCGCTCGGGCTCCAGGACCGTGTGTGGCTGATGGGCGCGCACCCCCGCGTGGAGGAGGCCTGGGCCCAGGGTTCGTTCGCGGCGGTGACCTCCAGCGAGGAGCCGTTCGGGATGACGATCGTGGAGGCCATGCGTTCGGGGCTCCCGGTGGTGAGCACCGACTGCCCGCACGGTCCGGCGTCGATCATCCGCGACCGCGAGGACGGGCTGCTGGTGCCCAACCGGTCCGCCCCGGGGATCGCCGACGGGCTGGCCCAGCTGATGGCCGACGACGAGCTGCGCCAGCGGATGTCGTCCGCCGCGCTGACCGGCTCCGAGCGCTTCGACCCCGCCAACGTCATGCTGATGCACGAGGAGCTGTTCTCCGACCTCTCCGGCTACGAACCGCCTCCGCCGCGGGCGTCGGTGCCCGCGCCGCGCCCCGAACCGGCCGCCGCCTGCCGGGTGCGCGTGGACGGGGACGGGGTCGCGGTGCTGTCGTTCACCGACCTGCCCGACCGGGTGGTGCTGACCCTGGAGGGGAAGCGGGTGGAGCTGGAACCGGACGGCAGCGGCGACGTGGTCGTGGACGCCGCGCGCGCCCGGCTGGCCGCGCGCACGTGGGAGGTGCTGCGGCTCGACGGCGACCGGGAGACCCCGGTCCACGACGTGGAGATCCGCCAGCACGGCTTCCCGTTGGACCCGGAACGGGTCGGACGCCTGTCCCTGGTGCTGCCCTCCCGTTCGGCGAAGGGCCGTCTGGTCCTGCACGTGAGGCGCTCGGCACACCACGCCGAGGTGGAGCACGTGGAGTCGGCCGACGGGCTGATCACCGTGCAGGGCCGGGTGCTGGGCCGCGCCGCCCCGGACGCCCACGCGCGCCTGGCGGTGCGGCTGCGCACTTCGCCCGGGGCCCTGCGGGAGTTCTCCGCGCCGGTGGCCGGTGACGGCCGCTTCACGGCGGTGGTGGATCCCGAGGTCGTGGTGCACGGCCGGTACGGCGAGTCGGAGAAGTGGGAGCTGCGCCTGGTGCTCTCCGACGGGACCGAGTGCACCATGGGACGGCACCTGTCCGGTGTGGCGGGCTACCAGAAGATCATCCGGTACCCGGACCAGAAGGTGGAGCGGGACGAGGGGTCCGGTTCGCGGGTACGCCCCTACTACACGGTCAACGACCGCCTGGGGCTCGTGACGTCGCCGCTGGCGCCCACCCTGGATGTGGACGGCGTGCGGGCGAGCCCGGCGGGGCGCCGCGGCAGCCGGCTGCGGTTCGAGGTGCGCCTGGCCTCCCCGCTCCCGGAGGGCGCGGAGTACGCCGTGGAGGTGGTGCGCGGCACCGACGTGGGCCAGCGCTTCCCGCTCCGCGCCGGGGGCGGTTCCGCCTCCGGCGGCCGTCTGGTGGGCTCCCTGCCGCTGCTGGCGCGGACGGAGTACGGCGGGCCCGGAGCGATCCGGGCCACGTGGCAGCTGCGGCTGCTGGCGGGGCCGTCGGGGGCTCTGGGACGTCTGGGCGCCACAGCGGTCCCGGACAGCACCTCGCGCCGCTGGAGCCACGGTCCGTACGTGCGCTCGGCGACCGTGACGCCCCTGGGTTCCGGTGACCTCCAGGTCACCGTCGCCGACGTCCACGTGTGGGAGGCCGTCCGGCGACGGATGCCCTGACCCGGGGAGCCTCAGGCCTGCCCGGTGCGGATCATGCGCTGGGCGAGGCTGAGCCGGTCCAGCAGCCAGTCGGGCAGGTGGTCGGCGCCGCGGGGAAAGTGCTGGATGTCCTGGTGGAAGTTGCGGGGGTCGGGTTCGAAGTCGAACTCGGGCGGGGCGTCGTGGTCGAAGTGCGCCCCGATCTCCCGCGACTCCTGCACCGTGAAGCGGGCCGTGAACCACGTGCCCTTGCCCGGCTGGTACATCCCGGTGCGCAACTGGTCCAGCAGCCTCCCGACCTCGGGGAGGAGCAGGTCCCACTCCGTGCCGCCGTCCGGTCTGCGCACTCTCACCCGTGACGAGGAGACCCCGAACAGGCCCCGGTAGTCGACGACGACCTCCTTCCAGGGGCCGTGGACCGAGTCGAGGGTGCGGTCCACGATCTCCTGGACGGTGTCCATCATCTCCTCGGGGGTCATGTCCCCCGGGGACATCCGCGCCTGCGGCTCGGGACGCGAGGCGATGAGCAGGCTCCAGGGCGACCCGCCGTCCTGCGCCTCGGGCACGCGGTCGCCCTGGAGCCGGTCCCGCAGCCAGGCGGGGACGTGCTCGTCGTCGCGCGGGAAGTGCTCCAGGTCGAGCAGGTAGCTGGCGTCGTCCCGCGGCTCGTCGAAGTGCGGCTCGTTCTCGTAGTCGTAGCGGATCCGGTAGCTCGCGGGCCGGTCGATCTCGTAGTAGGCGGTGTACCAGGTACCCGTCCCCTCGGCGTACATCCCCGCGCGGATCTCCCGCAGCCGCTCCAGGGTGGACAGCGGCGGGATCCAGCCGCTGCTGCGCCCGCCCTCGAACATCACCTCGAAGAGGGCCGTCTCGCAGGCGCCCAGTCCGGAGTACACGAGCCGGAGCTTGACCCAGTCGTCGGGGGCCGCCCGGAGCAGGTCCGTCCCGATCCTGCGGAGGAGCTCGTCCTGTTCGACGGGGGTCATCGCTTTACGGGCGCTCATGTCCTCGCCTTCGCTTCTTCTGCGGTGGGATGGGTACGAATCCGACCACGCACCACGACTCGACACGCGCCGGACAGTGTCCATCCTCCCTGTGCGGAACCCGCCGTGGGCCCCACACCCGCCAGAAACACGCCGGACAATTCCCACGAAGTCGTGCGGCCGCGTGGTCCGGCGCGGACGGCTCCCCACCCGTCGCGCCGTCACTTCACGTCCGAACAGGGCGAACACCCCTCACACCGGCCCCAGAAGGGGCCACTGTCGTCCACAGGCCCTACCGCTTCCCGACATGCCCGGATAAGCTGCGCTGGTCGGGACGTTGTCCGGGCGTGTTCGCGTGCTCACCACGCGCGACGCGGCCCGGTCCTCCCCCCTCCCCCGCTCCCCTCCTCCCGGGGGCGCCCCCTCCCCTGATGGAAAAGGCATGGGACTGCGACGGATCCTCCCCCACACCGCACCTCCGACCGGGCGGCGCACGCCGGGCAGAGGCGACGACGGACAGGCCAACGTCCTGCTCCTGTTCGGGCTCACCCTGGCCCTGCTCGCGCTGACCCTGCTGTTCGTGCGGGTGGGCGCCGCCAACGACCAGCGCTCGCGGACCCAGACCGCGGCCGACGCCGCCGCGCTGGCGGCGGTGGGCGCCCTCCAGGAACGGGCCGCGCAGGACATCGTCGACGGCGCCTACCCCATGCCCTGGTTCGACGAGGAGGCCGCCGAGGCGCGTGCCGAGGAGTACGCGCGGAGCAACGGGGCGGTCCTCACCGACATCCGCGCCAGCGACAACGTCATGGGACGCAGCGGAAACATCGTGCGGGTGGAGGTGCGCGGCGCCGTGTGCCAGCGCGAACTGGAGGAGGACGGGTCCCGGCACTGGAACGACGTGGTCTGCGACGGCAGCGAGGAGGAGACCAGCACCGTCGTCGGCAACGCCTCGGCCATCGCCATCGTCCGCATCCCCCACGAGTGCGGGCGCGACGGGGGCGAGCTGGTCTGCGACGGCGGCACCGTCGACGACCTCGCCTCCGCCAAGCGCCTGATCGACGTGCACCTGGTCGACCAGGAGGGCCGCTACAGGTTCAACCCCGACTTCGTCGGAGGGGGCGGACCCACCGTGGACTGCGCCGCGCTGGGATCGCTGCACCCCATCATGTGCGCGGCGCACCAGCGCCTCCAGCAGGAGTTCCCGGGCTTCTACCTCTCCGCGGGCGGCCAGCGCACCGAGCCGGGCAGCGACCACCACACCGGCGAGGCGGTGGACTACATGATGGCGGAACTGGGCAGTGTCCCCACTCCGCAGATGCACGCCACCGCCATCACGGTGATCGACTGGGTGATCCAGAACTCCCACCAGCTCGGGGTCAAGGGCATCATCTACGAGCAGCGCATCTGGAACGCGACCGGCGGGAACCCGGACCCGGTGGGCCCCTGGGCGAGCGTGAGCCGTCCCATGCAGGACAGGCAGAGCAACACCCAGAACCACATCGACCACATCCACCTGGCGGCGGGCGTCGGTTTGATGCAGTGACCGGGCACCGCGCGGGGATCCGGGGAGTTGTCCACAGGTGACGGGAAGGGCTTGCCGGAGCGGCGTCAGCCCCCGAACCTGGAGGGTATGACAGTCCGTGAGCACACCCTTCCCGACCGTTCCCTCCTCCTGCGCACGCTCGCGCCGATCGTCGGCCCGATCTCCCCCGACGCGGTGGTCTGCGACGTCACCGCCTCCTACGTCTGGGGCGTGGACCTGCACCCGGCGGGCACCCGGGCCACACGCACCCGCCCGCACGTGGCGGTCCCCCGGGGTGTGCGCACCAGCGGCATGCCGGTGGTCGCCCACCGGGAGCACGTACCCGCCGCGGACCGCGACGTGGTGGAGGGCGTGCGCGTCACCACTCCGGTGCGCGCGGCCGCCGACGTCGCCGCCCGCGCGCCCTCGGTCTTCGTGGCCACGGCCCGCCTCGACGCCTTCCTCTCCCGGGGGCTGGTCACCAGGGGCGACCTGGTCCGCGCCACCCACCGGGTCCGCTCCCAGCGGCAGCTGAGGCAGCTGCGCACCGCCCTGCGCTACTCCTCGGAGCTGAGCCGGTCGCCCGCCGAGTCGTGGACGCGTGTGCTGGTCCTGGAGGCGCTCCTGCCCCCTCCCCTCCCGCGGTGCCCGGTCGTCACCGAGGAGGGCGTGTTCCACACCGACCTCGGCTGGCCCGACCAGCGGGTGGCACTGGAGTACGACAGCCTGGAGTTCCCCTCCTCGACTGTGGCCAGGGCGAGCGACCGGGTCCGGTACGCGGCGATGCGGGCACGGGGCTGGGAGGTGGTCTCGGCGAGCGTGCACGACCTCCAGTCGCGGCCGGGACGGCTGCTGCGCCGCATCCTGCACACGCTCACCCGCCAGGGCTGGTCGTGCCCTCCCGAGCACCTCCGGCTCATCCGGAGTCGCGTGCGCGCCTACGAGAGGGAGCCGCCCCAGCTGTTCGACCCCCGGCCGCTCTAGACGCTACGGAGCTCAACAGTGCGGGGCCCGGGCCGCGACCGGGCACGACGCGACAGGAGGTGGACACGTGGACCGGGGCAACACCCCGCTGGAGTACGCCGCCCTGCTGCTGGCGGTGCTGTCCCTGTTCGTGGCGGCCGCCGCGCACGGAGCGCTGGAACGGCTCCCCGCGGAGCTGAGGGGAGCCGTGCACCGGGCGCTGGGCGGCGCGCCCGGTCCCCGCCCCGCGGACGGCACGAACACCGGTGACGGTACGGCCACAACCGGCCACGAACCCGCGCCGGACGAGAACTGGAGGCTGGACCCCGCGGCCGCCGCGGAGGCGGTCCTGCGCTGCGCCCGGGCGGGTGCCCTCCCCGAGCCGGTGGCCCGGACGGACTGCGCGCTGTCCCTCCTGGGCCTGCTGGACGCGCGGGTGCTGGAGGCCACCGTCCTGCGGTTGCAGGGCGAGGATCTGCACGAACTCTTCCGCAGCCCGTCCTTCGGTGCCTCCGCCGCGGCCCGGACCGCGGTCCGGCTGCTGTGGGAGCACGCCGCCGAGGAGACCCTTCGGCGGCTGTCGCGGACCCGCACCTTCGGCTTCCTCGAACCGTTCCTGGAGTCGCCCCACCGCGACTGGGTGCTCACTTTCGTGGATGTCGGAAGTGAGCACGTGCGTGGGACCATCGAACGAAACACTGCGTCACCGCGTCGTACCACCCGTCACCCTCCGATGCCAGACGAAGACGATCCGCAAACCCCCCGCGTCCCCCGGCGGTCGCGCGAAGATCCGCAGAAACGAGGCCCAGGCCGTGTCGGTTCCGTCGATGCCGCACCCCTCCGACCCCGACGAGCAGCCCTCCCCGGGAGGGCGGCCCAACTGGCTCGTCTCCCTCCTCATGGTGCTGGTCTGCCTGGCCGTGGTCGCCAGCGGATGGGCTGCGGCCCGGCTCGTCGTGGGCGATCCCCTCCCCCCGCTGGACGTCGCGGAGGGCCCCGAGTCCCGGCCGCCGCGGAGCGGATTCGCCCGTACCGCGGCGGACCCCGAGGACGCCGAGGCCTACCTGGAGGCCGCCGTCGAGCTCGTGGAGGACTCCTCGGCCTTCCACCTCACCTTCACCGTGCACGACGGGGAGACCGATCCGCGGGACGCGCCGGAGCCCGGCGCCGGATCCGCCGACGCACTCTCCGAGCCGCCCGCGACCCACCCCACGGCCGCGGCCGGACCGGCGACGTCGGGCCGCGGGCAGGCCATGTACGACGCCGGGGCCGAGCCGGAGTTCGATCACTACTTCTCCACCGCGGACGGGTTGGGCGTGTACCGCTACGACGTGGGCGGCGGCCAGCTCATGATGACCGCCGACCGGGGCCTGGAGCTGCTGGACCCGCCCAGCCACGCCGACCGGTACCTGTGCTCGCGCGCGTACGGGTCGGCCAAGCTGCGCGAGGTACTCGACACCTCCGCCGACCTCGCGCTGGAGGGACTGGAGGAGGTGAGCCTGGAGTGGCCGGAGCTGCGCAGCACGCACAGCGCCTACCACTACACGGGCACGTTCACGGCGATGCTGGGCGGCTACGACCCCGAGACCGGGCGCAACACCCTCACCACGGTCAGGGACGCCGAGTTCGAGCTGTGGATCGACGAACAGGGGTACCCGCGCAGGTTCGACTACCGCACCGGGACCGGTGTCGGGGAGAGCTACGAGTACCACTCGTTCAACTGACCCCGGCCTCCGCCGAGACCACGTCGGGGACGCGGGCGGTGTCGTCCATCTCGTAGGCGTAGGGCGGGTCGGCGACCTCGCCGAGCAGGTCGGGCTGCGCGGAGTCCACGAGCAGGTTGTCGCGGGTGACCACGTTGCCGGGCTCCTCCTCCGCGGTGGACACCGAGAGCCGGGTGCCCTCGAAGTAGTTGCCCTCCACCAGGACGTTGGAGTCGTCGGCCGACTCCACCCCGTACTCCTCGTTGGCCCGGAAGTAGTTGTTGAACACGTGCACGTGCTCGGCGAACCGCGCCCTGGGGTGGCGGCCCGCCGTCCCGTCGAAGTAGTTGTGGTGCACGGTGACCCGCAGCGCGCCCGGCTCCTCCTCCCCGCCGCCGACGGCGAGCGCCGACTCGGCGTCGGCGAAGTGGTTCCAGGACAGGGTGACGTGGTCGGCGCCTTCGGTCACCGAGACGAGGGGGTCCTCCCCGCCGCCGGAGAACGTGGAGCCGTCCACCCACACGTGGTGGGCCCCGCCGCGCACGGCCACCGCGGTCCCGTCGGCCTCCATCCGCAGGTTGGACAGGATGACGTTGCTGGCCCCGTCGACCACCAGCCGACCGCCGGTGAGCTCGGCGCCGCCCTCGACGCCCACGAGGGTCTTGTCCGAGCCGACCTCCACCGCACCGTCCAGGTCGATCGGTCCGGTGACCTGGACGGTGAGCGGCTCCTCGGCGGCCAGGTGGTCGGCCAGCTCCCCGGCGTCGGAGGCCGTGACGGTCTCCCCCTCCGCACCGCCGACCGCGCCCGGGTACTCCTCGCCGTCGCGCTCCAGCGGCTCACCCGCCCAGCCGACCGGCCCACCCCGTTCCCCCTCCGGTGTCTCCCCCGGAGTTTCGTCCGGGGTCTCTCCCGGGGCCTGCTCCGCCGGGGATCCGGACTCGTCGGCCTCCGTGTCCGGCTCGGCGGCGGCACCGGTCTGCGGCTGCGTCGCGGCCTCCTCCTCTTCCTGTGAACACGAGGTGAGGGCAGCGCACAACAGCGCCGCCGCGGCCGCGGCGGCGATCGGGTGAGGTCTCATCAAGGGCTTTCCAACGCAGCGGGACAGGGGGTGTGGGGGCTGGGGCGCTGCCGGGCGGCGGCGTGGGCCCGTGGCGGCGTCGCACGGCCACGGGGGGGGGAGCACGGGCCTCCCGGCGGACGGCCCCGGCGTTCCCGGTCGTCCACCTACCCGGACAGACGGGCGGGGTGGGCCGGAAACGATGCCTAGACCTTGCCACAGCCGGGTCCGCGGTCCCAACCCCAGCCCCCGCCCCAAGGCAGCGCACGCGCGGCGTGTGGGGGACGACACACCGCACGGGGGCCACACGGCTGGAACGGCGCCGATCCGCACGGGGCGCGGCACACGGCCGGGGCCGGTGCTGAGCCGCGCGGGAGGCGCGACAGCCCCGAGCGGCGCACGGCGAAGGGCGCCGGCCCCCGCACGGGGGCCGGCGCCCTGACACTCCCGCTCACGCGGCGGGCGGTGACGTCACGGGGTTACTCGGAGGCCCAGCCGATGTCCTCGTAGACGTAGTCGGAGGCCAGACCGAACTCCCCCCAGTTGTGCAGGTCCTCGTTCATGACGTAGAGGCCGGGACGCTCGAAGAAGGGGATGGTCGCGACCTCCTCCCACAGGAGGCGGTCGATCTCGTTGGCGAGTACGGCGTAGCGGTCCGGGTCGGTCTCGGCACGCATCTCGACGAACTTCTGGTCGATCTCCTCGGTCGAGGTACGAGCGAGGTTGTTGCCCCACTCCCCGTTCTCGTCCGGCATGCCGTAGTTCTCCTGGGCGTCACCCGCGTAGGGGTTGGAACCGGCGAGGACGTACGTGGCGACCTCGTAGTTGCCGGGGATGACGTACTCGGAGAACAGGGCGTTGTTCGGCACCTGTTGGACCTTGACCTCGATGCCGATCTCAGCGAGCATGTCACGGCCGATCTCAGCCTCGTCCTGGGCGATGGCCATGTCGTCCGAGGCCACCCAGTCCAAGGACAGTGTCTCGCCCTTCTCGTTGGTGCGGAACTCGGCGCCCTCCTCCAGGGTCCACCCCGCCTCGTCGAGCAGCTCCGCCGCACGCTCGGGGTCGTACTCGCCGTACCCCTCGCTGTTGTCCTGGTAGCCGTTCTGGCTAGACCGGAGCAGGCGGTTGGTCTCACCGGTGATCGGCCAGTCGACCGCACCCAGGGCGATCTCGGCGAGGGCGCCGGTGTCCAGGCCCAGGGAGATCGCGTGGCGGACGCGAACGTCCTCCAGGTTCGGGCTCGCGCCGTTGAGCGAGGCGAACCGGTAGGCGTGGTTGACGGCCCGGGTGAAGTAGGTGCCCTCCCGATCTCTGAGCAGCTCGTAGCCGGCCGCGTCGTAACCGAGGTAGAAGCCGTCGATCTCACCGTTGTTGAAGGCGCCGGCCATGGCGTCGGCGCCCATGGCGTCGAAGACGATCTCGTCCAGCAGCGGCTCGGTGCCCCACCAGTCCTCGTTCTTCGTGATCGTGATGCGCTCGGTGACGTCGTCGAACTCCACGTTCCCGAAGGGCCCCGCGGTGACGGGGTAGTCCTTGACGTAGCCCTCCTTGAAGAGCTCCTCGTCCTCCATGTACTCCTTGGGGTACAGCGGGGAGAACAGGGACGGCCACTCGGCGAAGGGCTCGTCGAACCTCAGGGTGAAGGAGTACTCGTCGTCTCCGGGGACGAACTCGGTGACCTGGTCGTACCCGTCGGTGCCGCCGAGCTCCCAGTCGCCCTCGCGCGAACCGCTGACGGTCTCGACCTGGGCCTCGTAGTCCTCGGAGGTGATGGGCTCACCGTCGGACCACACCGCGTCGGGGTTGAGCTCGTAGAAGACTTCGAGACCGTCGTCGCTGACCCCGAAATCGAGGACGAAGTCCTCGTTGGGAGAGGGTAGTCCCTCGGCGTCGTACCGGGTCGGATTGGGCAGCACCGCGGCGCTCACACGGCGCACGTTGGCCATGTTGCCCTGGGTGTGCCACATGTTGTGCTGCTGGTCGTAGGCGTTGATGGCCCACACGAAGCTGCCGCCCTCCCGCAGGTCCTCGCGGGGCGCGGGGTTCAGGTCCTCGGCAGCGAGGGAGGCCACCTGCTCCTGGGCGTCTTCCTGGTCGTCACCACCTCCGCCACAGGCGCTGGCCACGAGGACCAGTGCCGCGGCCGGGGCGAGGTAGCGCACCTTCCCGATTCGCATGGGGATTTCCTCTCTGGGGTGATGCAGCCAGCGCGCGGGGTGGCGCTGGCCGTGACGAGCCGGTCGTCGGGGGTCGGACGACCTCCTAGCGCTCCGCGAAGTGGCAGGCTGCCGCCTGGTCACCGTCGTTCACTGCGAGGATCTGGGGCTCGACGCTCCGGCACTGCTCCCGGTCGGTCTCAGGGAGCAGGGCGAACTTCTGGCACCTGGTCCGGAACCGGCATCCCGAGGGCGGGTCGGCGGGACTGGGCAGGTCTCCGTCCAGGACGATGTGCGTGCGCGCGCGCTCCTTCTCCGGGTCGGGGATCGGGATGGCGGACAGCAGCGCCTGGGTGTAGGGGTGGGAGGGCCGGGAGTAGACCGAGCGGGTGTCGCCGATCTCCACGATCCGGCCCAGGTACATGACCGCGACGCGGTCGGCGATGTGCCGGACCACGGACAGGTCGTGCGCCACGAACAGGTAGGCCAGGCCCAGCCGGGCCTGGAGCTCCTGGAGGAGGTTGACCACGCCGGCCTGGATGGACACGTCCAGGGCCGAGACCGGCTCGTCCAGCACCAGCAGCTTGGGCTCCAGCGCCAGGGCCCGGGCGATGCCGATGCGCTGGCGCTGGCCGCCGGAGAACTCGGCGGGGAAGCGGGTGACGTGCTCGGTGTTGAGGCCCACCAGGTCGATCAGCTCGTACACCCGGCGGGTGACCTCGTCCGTGCGCCTGCCGTGGGTGCGCAGGGGCTCGGCGATGATGTCGAACACCGTCATGCGCGGGTCGAGCGAGCTCATCGGGTCCTGGAAGACGATCTGCATGTCCCGACGCAGCGCGAACCGGTCGGCCCTGCCCAGGGTGGCGACGTCCCGGCCCATGATGGAAATGGAGCCGCGCTGGGGCTTGGCCAGGTCCATGATCTCCATGAGGGTGGAGGACTTGCCGCAGCCGGACTCCCCGACCAGGGCGAGGGTCTCCCCCTCGCGGATGTCGAAGTCGATGCCGTCGACCGCGTACACCGAGCCCACCCTGCGCTTGAACACCGCGCCCTTGGTGAGCGCGTGGTGCTTGACCAGGTCCTCCACCCGCAGCATCTCGGCGCGGTCCGCACGGTCTCCCGCGGCGGCCGGGGAGTCGGGGATCTCCGGCACCGGGTAGATGTCCTGGGCGGTCCACCCCTGGGCGGCGATCTCCCCGGAGCGGACGCACGCCACCCGCTGGGCGTCGGCGTCGGCCTCCCGCCCGGCGCCGGGCCGCGCCGCGGCCCCGTCCTCACGGATCTCCTCGCCCGAGGGCTGGGCGCCGATCGTGAGGAGTTCGGGCTCGGCCAGGTCACACTCGGGCCGGGCGAGGGGGCAGCGCGGCGCGAAGGGGCATCCGGGCGGCAGGTCCGACAGCGACGGCGGGGTGCCCTTGATGGGGACGAGGGCGCCCTGGTGCTCCAGGTCCATGCGCGGGACGGCGCCGAGCAGGCCCATGGTGTAGGGCATCCTGCTGCGGTAGTAGATGTCGTCGACGCGGCCGGTCTCCACCGGGCGGCCCGCGTACATGACCAGGACCCGGTCGACGAACCCGGCGACGACGCCGAGGTCGTGGGTGATCATCACGATGGCCGCGCCGGTCTCCCTGCGGGCGGTGCGCAGCAGGTCGAGGATCTGCGCCTGGATGGTGACGTCCAGGGCCGTGGTGGGCTCGTCGCAGATGATGACGTCGGGGTTGTTGGCCATCGCCATGGCGATCATGACGCGCTGGCGCATGCCGCCGGAGAACTCGTGCGGGAAGGAGCGGTAGCGCTGGGCGGGGTTGGGGATGCCGACCAGTTCGAGCAGCTCCACAGCGCGGGCGCGGGCCCTGGCCTTGGGGGCGGAGGGGTCGTGGATCAGGACGGCCTCGGCGAGCTGGTCGCCGACCGTGTACACGGGGGTGAGCCCGGACAGCGGGTCCTGGAAGACCATGGAGATGACCCTGCCGCGCTTGCGGGCCATGGCGCGGTCGTCCAGGCCCAGGATCTCCTCGCCGTGCAGGCGCACGGAGCCGGTGATCCGGGCGTGTTCGGGCAGCAGTCCCATGGCGGCCATCGAGGAGACGGACTTGCCGGAGCCGGACTCGCCCACGATGCCCAGCACCTCGCCGCGGCGGACGGAGTAGCTGACCCCGCGCACGGCGCGCACGTCGGGGTTGCCGTTGAGCCCGCCGAAGGTGACGGTGAGGTCGGTGACCTCCAGGACCGGGGTGTCGCCGACGGGAGCCCCGCTGACGGTCTCGGTGGTCGCGACGGTGTCAGTGCTCATGGAATGCCCCCTAGGACCGGCGCGACTTGGACTGCGGGTCGAGGGCGTCGCGCAGCCCGTCCCCGATCATGTTGACGGCGAGCACCATCAGCACCAGCAGAACCGTGGGGAACGCGAACATCCACGGGGCGGTGGTGGCGAACGACGACCCTTCGGCGATGACCATGCCGAGGCTGATGTCGGGCGACTGCACACCCAGCCCGAAGTAGCTCAGGGCGGTCTCGCCGATGATGGCGGTGCTGACCGTGATCGTGGCGTCCGCGATGAGCAGGGACGACATGTTGGGCAGGATGTGGCGCAGGATGATCCTGTGTGAGGGCACGCCCATGAACCGGGCCGCGTGGATGTACTCGCGTTCGCGCAGGGAGATGCTCAGGCCACGGATCATCTTGGAGGTGACCATCCAGCTGAACGCCGCCAGCAGGATGACCAGGACGAACCAGCCGCCCTGGCCGACGAAGTGCTTGGACAGGATGGCCAGGATGACGAAGTTGGGCAGGACCAGGGCCAGGTCGGCGATCCACATCAGGGCCCGGTCCGTCACACCGCCGAAGTAGCCGGCGAACGCGCCGACGAGGGCGGCCACCCCCGTCGAGGCCACCGCGACCAGCAGGCCGATGAGCAGTGACTTCTGCAAGCCAGCGGTGGCCTGGGTGAAGATGTCCTGGCCGGTGCGGTTGGTTCCCATCCAGTGCTCGGCGGAGGGCGCCTCGAGTGTGGCTCCGAAGTCGCGCTGGCCCACCTCCCAACCGCTGACGTAGGGGCCGACGAAGGCGAAGGCCGCCAACAGCACGAGCACGGCGAGACCGACGATGACCCGCCGGGTGCCCATGAGCTGGCGTACGACGTCCTTGAGCCGGTTGGGTGCCGCAGGCACGGTCGCCTTACCGGGCCCCGTGCTTTTCTCGATCGTGCTCATGGCGTGCTCTCCAGCCGAACTGGCGCGGTCGTGCGCGGTGGAACGTTGCGGGCGGTGGCGGGGGACACGGTCAAACCCGCACTCTCGGGTCCAGCCAGGCGTAGAGGATGTCCGAGAGGAAGGACGCCGCCATGATCGTGATCGCCATGAACCAGGAGACAGCCGCGACCACGTGGACGTCCTGGCGGAAGATGGAGTCGATCAGCCACGCGCCCATGCCGTGCCAGCCGTAGATCTTCTCGGTGAAGGTCGCCCCCGACACCAAGGCGCCGAAGGTGAAGGTGAAGTAGGTGATGGTGGGGATCAGCGCGGTGCGTAGGGCGTGCTTGAACAGGGCCTTCCTGCGCGTGAGCCCCTTGGCCATGGCGGTGCGCACGAAGTCGGCGTTGAGCACGTCCAGCATCATGTTGCGTTGGTAGCGCGCGAACGAGGCGAAGAGGGCGACGGCCAGCACGATCGTGGGCAGGATCGCGTGGTGGACGCGGTTGAGCAGCAGTTCCCACCACGTTCCGTCGAAGCCCGCCGCGTACTCGCCGGAGTAGCGCAGCAGTGGGAAACCGAGTCCGTCGTTGATCGTGACGGCGAGCACCTGGACGACGATCGCGATGACGACCGTGGGCACCGACAGCACGAAGAAGGAGGCCGCCGTGGCCGCCTTGTCGAAGCGCCGGTACTGGCGCACGGCGGCGTAGGCGCCCACCGCGATGCCGATCACGCTGCCGAGGACGGTGGCGACGGTGATCAGGCGCAGGGTCACGCCCGCCTTCATCCACATCTGGTCGGTGACGTCGCCGCCCTGGATGGTCTTGCCGAAGTCGCCCTGGACCACTCCGCCGAGCCAGGTGACGTACCGCTCGACGAGCGGAGTCTGGTCGTTGAGGTTGAGCGCGTCCAGTTGGGCGTTGACCGCCTCCGGCGTCGGCGGCGGCTGCATCTGCTCGAAGTAGCCGCGCGGATAGAGGTTCGTCGCGGCGAGCAGGTAGGCGAAACTCGTCGCGAGAAAGATCAGCACGACGTAGTTCAGCAGCCGCCTGGCCAGGAACTTGCCCAAAACTATCTCCGAACCTCACAGCCGAGCCCGGCACTCGTCCCGTTATGCGCGGTCGTTACTGGGGGCGCCCGAGGCCGGGGGTCCGAAGCACCAGGAGGACGACGCCAACGGTGGATGGCATCGTTAAGCCTTCGCGATCCCGCGACCACCGGCGGGGGTTGCTCCCGGTGACTGCCGAAACACACTTGCGCCCGGTTCACGATCCGTGACCGGAATGTCAAGAGTCTGCGCTGAGCTAGACACTCGACGGTAAACACCGCATCAAGAAAAGACAACAGTGGCCAACTAAGCACCCGATTGCAGTCGATTTGTCAAGTTTTGTACAGACTGCAATGAAATAGCTCTGCACAGTGATCGACAACTCGCGCGAGCTGGGAAAACGCGCTCCACGGCCGAAGCAGACCCGCCTCCGGCGGCTCCACATTCGGACATACGACCACAAAAATGTCGCTCAACGGTAATATAACGCAGCACGGTCGAAACCTCCCTCCCCCGGCCCGGATGCCGGTCACAGGACGGTTTCACGAACGACGCGGAAGTTCTCAGAGAGCTTCACCCAATCGTTATCCATGCTCACAGGCCCCACCAGTTCCGAAAGACGGCCGATATCCGTCCTCGGTCGCCCCCGCGATCCGACCGAACACCCCCTTTTTCCAGCTCAGCCGGGGCTATCCTGGCCAAGCCAGGTCAGCTGGGTTTCCGGGGAGGCACGGAGCGTATGCTAAGCGCGAATACGCCCTTCAGTGTCGTAGGGCACATCCGCCACCCGACATGACCCACCATCCCGGCCCGCTCCCAGGCCCCACCACCGCCTCGGAGGAAGTCTCGCGGCTTCCCTCCTCCCTCCTGTCGCCGCCCTTGCGCGTGACGCGTGGCACACCGACGCACCCCTCCCTGTCCCAGGGGGCCCGGGCCCGTGTGACCACCCCGCGCCGTGACCCGTCCTACGGGCACGGACGCCTTCGAGGGCCCGGCACTCTCGTTGCCATGCCCGCCGCGAACACACGTCCCCGGGGAGTGAACCCAATGTGTGAAACCGCAGCACCCCACAGTCGTCCCGTCGCGCTCCACACGCACGACCCCACCCCCGGGGCCGTTTCCTCGCAGCCGGACGCACTCCAGGTCCCGGTGTCTTCGTCCCGTCCCTTTCAACGTCCGGCGAGTTCCATGGAAGAGCGCACCCCGTACAGCACAGAGACCGCCTCCAGACCGGCGCGGCGGCGCTTCCCCGGCCTGCCGAGCCAGATCGCCTACGCGAGGAGGTTCGTCGCCCGGCAGCTGGTCGCCTCACCGGAGCTGACCACGGCGACGCTGCTCACCAGCGAGCTGGCCACCAACGCCATCACGCACAGCGCCTCGGGCCTGGCCACCGGCAAGTTCGAGGTCTGTGTCCGCCTGGCCCCCGGGTGGGCGCGGGTGGAGGTACGGGACCTGGGCAGCGTGACCGAGGCGCCCGAACCCCAGCACCGGGACCCCTACGACACCGCCGAGCACGGCCGGGGACTGGATCTGGTCGAGGCGCTCTCCAGCAAGTGGGGTACCGAGCCCCGCGGTGACGGGATGGGCCGCAAGGTCTGGTTCGAACTGGTGTGGGACTGCGGCTGTGGCACCTCGGCGGAGGACGCCGACGAAGACGCCCTCTCCGACTGACCCGGCTCCCGGGCCGCCGACCACCTCCGTGGGCGCGCGCCCAAGCCCCCGGACACGGAGCGAAGCGGAGCGGAGCCCCGGAGCACGAAATGCTCGGGACCGCGCCGGTACGCCGCCGCGTCCGGGAGAGCGCGCCTACTCCTCCGCGCCGGTCCTCGGGGACGCCGCCGCACCGCCGTCCTGGCCGGGTGCGGGCAGCCGGTAGCGCTCGTAGAGTTCGCGCGCGTAGTCCTTGGCCTCCTGTGACGGTTCCTCGCCCAGCTCGTCGCGGACCAGGTCGTCGAGGCTCTTGTTCGTTTCGTCCATGTCACGCAGCCTGCCTGGAGTGCGCGGATAGCACAAATCGCCGCTCCGGTGACGCAGCGCCAAGGGCCCGAACGCCCCAACTGTAGGGGTTTGTGGGTTGAAACCCGCTTTGAGCTGCGGATAACGCCCAAACAGGGGCCCATCGGTGTTCCCGGTGGGCCCCTGTTGCTTCCGATCGTTTCGCGACCCCGTGATGGCGGGGTGATGGCAAAAAGTCACGGGCATGGAGAGCCAGGCCTCGATCCTTCGCCTCACGCGGAATACTACAGAGAGTAACAACTGTTGGCGAGCACAGGCAGGTCAGTGCTCGCTCCTCTGCCTCAGCCAAACACCAGACCGGTACCGCAGCAGCGGTGCGGCACGTGTGGGCGGGCCGCGTGGTGTTACGTCGCGGGGTACATGGTCACCTGGGTGACGGTGCGCCCGTTGGCCTGATCGATCCTGGCCTTCCAGGAGTTCAGTTTCACCTCTTCCCCTGGCTCCTGGGGGATGTGGCCCAGCAGGGCGATGACCAGTCCGGCGACGGTGACGTAGTCCCCCTCGGGCAGGTCGTCCAGATGAACGTCGATGTCGGGCAGGTCGTGCACGGGATAGGTCCCGGGCAGGGTGAAGGACCCGTCATCGTTGCGGGCCACGGTGCGTATGTCGGAATCGGTCTCGTCGTAGATCTCCCCGACGATCTCCTCCAGCAGGTCCTCCAGGCTCACGATGCCGTCGACACCACCGACCTCGTTGATGACCACGCCCAACTGCTGGTGTTCGGCGATCATGCGGCGCAGGGCCAACGACACCACCAGGGAATCGGGCAGGAGCAGCGGTTCGCGGGCCAGTTCTCCGGCGTCGGCCTCACCGCGCACCAGGTCGGACCAGTGCACGACACCGAGCACGTCGTCCAGGTCGTCGTCGTTCACCACCGGTGCCCGGGAGTGCCCGTGTTCGGCGAGCATCTGCGCCGCCTGGGCCGCGGGTGTGCGGGCGGGGATGGTGAACACCTCACCACGGGGAACGACGACCTGGCGCAGGCGCCGGTCGTCGATATCGAAGGCTCCGGAGATGATGGTGCGCTGCTCCCGGGTCATGCCCCGCTGGGTGGCGAGCATGTCGCGCAGCTCTTCCTCGCTGATCTCCTCCTTGGCCGCGGAGGGGTCACCGCCCGTCAGGCGCACCACGAGGTTGGTGGAGACGCTCAACAGCCACACCACAGGGCGGGAGAGCATGGCGAGCAGGTCCAATGGTCGGGCGACCAGCACCGCCCACGTCTCGGCCCGCTGCATGGCGATGCGCTTGGGCGCCAGTTCTCCGAAGACCAGTGTGACGAAGGACAGGAGCACGGTGACCAGGACGATCGCCACCGGGCTGGCGGCCGAGCCCAGGAAGCTCAGGGGCTCGATGAGGGGCTGGGCCAGGGACACGGCCGCGGTGGCCGAGGCCAGGAAGCCCGCGAGGGTGATGCCGATCTGGATGGTGGCCAGGAACCGGTTGGGATCCCGTGCCAGGCGAGCCACCGCCCGGCCGCCGGGGCCCCGTGCCGCCAACTGTTTGATCTGCCCTTCCCTAAGGGTGATCAGGGCGATCTCGCTCCCCGCGAACAGGGCGTTGACGAGAACGAGGACAAGGACGAGGCCGAGTTGAACCCCGTAGCTTTCCATAACTGCTGTCGTCTCCGATGCTGTAGTGCTCTGGCACGGGTCCCGTTCGGGCCGTGGCACCAGAGCCTCTCACAACCCTGTCCAGGCACCGCCCTCGGTTGTCGGCTGGATTCGAGCGGGCGCCGGAAGGGACCCGCGGGCATCGGCGGGTGTGCGGCCGGGTTGACGCACGGATGGATCGCTCCGCCTTCACTGGGCCTCAGTCCCGGCCGACTGTGCCCACCCCTTGGACGCCGTGGTGGGGAACGATGGCAACGGGGACGCGGGCCCGGTGGAGCACGCCCTGACTCACCGACCCCAGGAGAAGACCGCGGATACCGCCCCGGCTACGGGACCCGAGAACCACCAGGTCCGCCGTGGCGCTCTCGGGCAGAAGCGCGTGCACCGGGTCCTCTCGCGTACAGAGCACCGTGATGTCGACGTCGTGGGCGGTGCCTTCCTCGGCTCGCGCGATCATGTCCTTCGACAGGCGTTCGGGCAAACCGTCCGGTGGACGCTCTCCCAAGGCGACCAGGGACTGGACGGCGAACGGAGTGGGGGTCTCCGTACTGTTCACCACCACCAGGGAGGCGTCCACGGCCCTGGCCCCCTGTTCCAGGGCGAACACCAGTGCCCGTTGGGAGCACTCGGAACCGTCCACCCCCACCACGATCCGCCTCGGCTCGGTGCCGGGGTCCTCGCCGTGCGTGCCCTGGAGCACGACCACAGGACAGGTGGCCTGAGCGGCCAGCCGGACGCCCACCGACCCCAGCACAGCGTTACCCAATGCACCTAGTGTCCTGCGCCTGAAATCCCGCAGGTTAGTTTTGCTCCTTTTCTTGTCGTTGCGCCCCGATCTTGGTCAGATAGTCGGCCAGGGAGTTGAGGGTCTCCTCGGCGGTCTTGGTCCAGGTGAAGGGCCGCGGGCTCTCGTTCCAGGTCTCGATCCACGCGGTGATGTCCTTCTCCAGAGCCTGCACGGAGGTGTGCACGCCCCGGCGGATGAGCTTGTCGGTCAACAGGCCGAACCACCGCTCGACCTGGTTCATCCAGGAGGAACCGGTGGGGGTGAAGTGCACGTGGAAGCGGGGATGCCTGCTCAGCCACGCCTTGATCTCGGCGGTGTTGTGCGTGGCGTAGTTGTCGCACACCAGGTGCACGTCCAGGCCGGCGGGCACCTGCTTGTCGATCGTGACCAGGAACTCCTTGAACTCGATGGCCCGGTGGCGGCGGTGCAGGGCACTGATGACGGTGCCGTCGGCGATGTTGAACGCGGCGAACAGGCTGGTGATGCCGTGCCGCAGGTAGTCATGGGTACGCCGTTCGGGCAGGCCCGGCATCATCGGCAGCACCGGCTGGGACCGGTCCAGCGCCTGGATCTGGGACTTCTCGTCCACGCACAGCACCACCGCCCGCTCGGGCGGGTTGTGGTACAGCCCGACGACATCGACGACCTTGGCGACGAACTGCGGGTCGGTGGAGAGCTTGAAGGCATCCTGCAGGTGCGGTTTGAGGTCGAAGCGCTCCCAGATCCGCCCGATGGTCGACTTCGACAGACCGGTGCGCTCGGCCATCGAGGCCCGCGACCAGTGCGTGTCCAATCCGGGTGTGGATTCCAGGGTCGCCACGAGCACGTCCTCGACCGCATCGAGCAGGATCGAGGGCGGCCGTCCGGGGCGGGGCTCATCGTGCAGGCCCTCCAGACGATCGGCGATGAACCGGGCCCGCCAACGGTCCACCGTCGAGGTGTCCACCCCCAGCTCGGCCGCGGCCTGTTTGTTGGTCCCGCCCTGAGCGCAGCGCAGCACGATCTTGGCGCGTAGCGCCAGGTACTGCGCGGTCTTGGCCCGGCGGGCAAGAGCTACAGTTGGGCCCGCTCGCTCTCGCTCAGGACCAGGTCGGCCTTGGGTCGGCCGATACGGGCGGCGTCGGCCAGGCCCTCCAGGCGCTGGGCGGCGAACTTGCCGCGCCACTTCCTCACCGTGGCTACCGTGACGCCGACCTGAGCCGCCACACGTGCGTGGGGTGTCCCGTCCGCGCACGCCAGCACGATGCGCGCCCGTTCTGCGAACCGGGGCGCCACCGCTCCACTCGCCCAACGGGACAACTCCGCTCGTTCTTCAGCGGACAGGACGACTTCACCAGCACGAGGGCCTGGAGACATGACAACAGGGTGATAACTTAGCCTTCGAATTTCAGGCGCAGAACACTAGGTCGGGTTCTCTGCTTCATCTCGGGCTCGCGGGCGCCAGGCCGCCTCTCGCTACGCTTCCACACTCGTGCGGCACGGCCAGGCCGAACTTCGCACACCGTCTCGCGAGAGATCGCCTGGCGACCACTCACCCACCCGAAAGCCTGTAAGAAACACTCCCTGGACGGCTCGGACTTCCGCTGCGAGACGGCGAAGGGTCAACGACCGTTGTGGGGCGGGGAGCGGGTTGAGGGCCGTCGTGACGTGCTCAGCCCCGTCCCGCTTCTCGCCTGCTTTGGCGAGCGTCAGCCCGTGGTGGATGTCCGGGTGGGTGACGTCCACCACAGATCGCCGCTCCGGTGACGCAGCGCCAGGGGCCTCAACGCCCCGCCTGTGGGGGTTCGCGGACGGGCCCGACCGCGTCCGTGCGGGGCGGGAACCCCGTCCGCGTCCGGAGGAAGGCCCCCGTGGCCTCCTCCGGAAGATCTCAGCGGCGTTCCGGCGACGCCGTGCCGACCTCCTGGCGCAGCTGTTCCAGCACCCCCGACAGCAACCGCGACACGTGCATCTGCGAGTACCCCAACCGGTCCGCGATCTCGGACTGGGTGTGGTCCCCGAAGAACCGCAACCGCAGGATCTCCCGCTCACGCGCGGGCAACCGCGCCAGCGCGGGCTTGAGCGACTCGCGCTGGACCACACGTTCCAGGCCCTCGTCCTCCTTGCCGAGATGGTCCTCCAGTCGGGCGCCGTCCTGGCCCTCGGCGTCGGAGGAGTCCGGCGCGTCCAGGGACAGGGAGCGGTAGGACTCCGAGACCTGGACGAGTTCGCTGATCTCGGCTTCGGGAAGCTTCATCTCGTGGGCCAGCTCCGCGATCGTGGGCGTACGCGCGTGCTCCTGCTGGAACTCACTCGTGACCCGGCGCAGCTTCACCCGGTTCTCCTGGTGGCGGCGCGGCACCCGCACCGCCCAGGTGTGGTCGCGGAAGTGCCGTTTGATCTCCCCCGTCACCGTGGGCAGCAGATAGGAGATGAAGGGCTTGCCGCGGGCCGGGTCGTAGCCGCGCACGGCCTTGACCAACCCCACCATCGCGGTCTGCTTCAGGTCCTCCAGCGGCTCACCGCGGCCCCCGTAGCGGCGCGCGATCTTGTTGATCAACGGCTGGTAGAGGACCATGACCCGCTCACGCAACCCGTTGGCCCGCGGGTCCTCCTCCCCCAGCCCTCCGAGTACGGACAGCAGTTCCTCCGCCGTGGCGTCCTCGCTGGGCATCGGTTTGCGCGGCCTGGGGATGACGGTTGTGTGGTCTGCGACGGTTTGGGACTTTTGCGCGGCGTTCGCGGACAAGAGGAGACCCCCCGGTGCTCTGTCCTGTGTGCTCGTGTTCACCTGTCGGCACCTGCGGCGCGGCCCCCGCTCCCGACGCGTCGTCGGGAGCTCTGGTCGGGCGGGGGACGACCGCCGTGCGGGGAGTACGTTCCCTCAGAAACGCCTTCAAAAGCGACGGAGCGAAAAAAGTTGTCGTGCGACAAATATCTTTCGACGCTCGCGCGGTTACTGCGCGTAGGCGAGAGCGGGTGAAGCACTCTGCGCTTCTGCCCCCGCAAGCCCACGGGGCACGGCGACCGCACCCTTCCCGCCCGGTGGGCCGGGCACGGATACCAGGCCCCTACCGCCAAGTCATCCCATAAAACACTTTTGCCGAATTTTTCATGATCGAACTCATGTTCGCCTCAACGTGGCCGGTCACCGCCCTGCGGATGCGGGACCGTCGTCCTCCCGGGCAACGACGAGGGGGCGCCCCGCGCCGTGCGCGAAGCGCCCCCGAACCGGGAACCGCCTGGGGTCAGCCGACCGGCTCCTTGGTGCGCTCGGACGCGGTGGCCGCAGCCTTGCGCTCCCTGCGCAGCTCACGGCGCGCCTGCCTGCGGGCCGCACCGCGCTGCCTGCCCCACTCCACCAGCTGGTAGAGGACGGGGACCAGGATCAGCGTGAGCACGGTGGAGGTCACCAGACCGCCGATCACCACGATCGCCAGCGGCGCGGAGATGAACGCCCCGCCGCCGGTGATGCCCAGGGCCATCGGGGTCAGCGCCGCGACGGTCGCGAGCGCCGTCATGAGGATGGGCCGCAGACGGTGCCGGGCACCCTCCACGATCGCCTCCCTGAGCGGCATCCCGTTGTTCTGGTTCTGGTTGATCAGGTCCATCAGGACGATGGCGTTGGTGATGACCACACCGATGAGCATCAGCATGCCGACCATGCCCGCCACACCCAGCGGGGTGCCGGTGACCAGCAGCAGCCCCAGCGAACCGGTGATCGCGAACGGCACCGAGATCAGGAGCATGAGCGGCTGGAGCAGGCTCTTGAAGGTCGCCACCATGATCAGGTAGCAGATGACGATCGCGGCGACCATCGCCAGCATCAGCTGCGCGAAGCCCTCGCTCTGGTCCTGGCTGACGCCGCCCAGGGTCGCGGTCGCGCCCTCGGGCATGTCCATCGAGTCCAGGGCCTGCGTGATCTCGGCGCTCACCGCGCCCAGGTCGGAACCGGTGGCGCTCGCCGACACGGTGGCGCTGGTGATGCCGTCGATCCGTGTGAGCTCCGGCGGCTGCTGCACCTCCGCCACCTCGGCGACGTCGGACAGCGGGACCGCCTGTCCGGTCGGACCCGTGATGGGCAGGTCCTCCAGCTCGGCCACGGTCTGGGGGGCCTCGTCGACGCGGACCACCATGTCGCGGCGCGTGTCGTCGAGGGTGACGGTTCCGACGCTCTGCCCGTTGAAGGCGGCGGTGACCTGCTGGCCGATCATGGCCTCGGTCATGCCCCGCTCGGCGGCCTCCTCGCCGTCGACGCGGACCTCCAGCGCGGGCTGGGACTCGGCGATGCTGTTGGCGACGTCGTCGGCGCCGTCGATGCCGCGCAGCTCGTCCTCGACCATCCCGGCAGCCTCGGCCAGTGCCTCCTGGTCGTCGGCGCTGACCCGCACCTCGATGCCCGAACCGCCCATGGCGGCCATGGCGCTCAGGCGCGGCTCGTACTCGGTGTCCAGGTCCTCCATGGCCGTGCGCAGCACCTCGCGGTTGCGGGCCTGGTCGGTGTCGGGGTCCGCGGTGATGCTGTAGTCCACCTGGGCCGCACCGCCGCCGCCCATCATGGCGGCCATACCGCCGCCGCCGACGTTGGTCTGGTAGGAGTCCACCCAGGCGTAGCCGTCGAGGACCTCCTCGACCTTGGCCGCCTCCTCGTCGGCGACCTCCAGGGACGTGCCCGGGGGCAGCTCCTGGACGACCTGGTAGGTGTTCTCCTCGGACTGGCCCATCCAGTCGGTCTCGATGCCGCCGGCCATGAGGACCGTGCCGCCGAAGATCGCGGCGCTGGCGATGAGCGTGGTGATCGTGGCGGTCCTGCGCTTGGTGGTGATCCAGCGGATGATCGGCAGGTAGGCGCGCTGGAGCGGGCTGCGCGTCTCCCGCTCGTACTCCTCGCGCTCGATCTCCTCCTGGGTGGCGTCCCCGATCTCCCTGGGGCGCATGAACCAGTAGCACAGCACCGGGATGAGGGTGATGGAGACGATCAGGGAGGCGACCAGGGCCAGGCTGGCGGTGACCGCGAACGGCAGGAAGATCTCGCCGACCTGGCCGCCGACGAAGGCCAGCGGCAGGAACACGGCGACGGTCGCGAGCGTGGAGGAGACCACGGCGGTGGCGACCTCGCGCACGCCCTGCTTGACCGCGGCCATCCGCTCCTTGCCGTAGTCCAGGTGCCTGCGGATGTTCTCCAGGACCACGATGGAGTCGTCCACCACGCGTCCGATGGAGATGGTGATGGCGGCGAGGGTGAGCATGTTCAGCGAGAAGTCGAACGCCTGCATGCCCAGGAACCCGATCAGCACCGACACCGGGATCGACACCGCGATCACCAGGGTGGAGCGGATCGAGAACAGGAAGACCAGGATGACGATCACGGCGGCCAGCAGGCCCATGCCGCCCTCTTCGAGCATCGCGACGATGGACTCGTTGATGTAGGGGGCCTGGTCGAAGACCACGCTGATGTCGATGTCCTCGCCCAGGACGTCGGCCTGCTCGTCCAGGACCGTCTGGACGCCCTCGGAGACCTCGACGGTGTTGCCGTCGGGGGTCTTCATGACCATGACGCCGATGCTCGGGTCGCCGTTGACGCGCGCCAGGCTGGCGGCCTCGTCCTGGACGAGCTCGACCTCGGCGACCTCGGAGAGCCGGACCGGCTCGGCCGGGGCGGCCGGGGGCGCGCCGGGCGCCGCGGCGGACATGTCCGCTCCCGCGGCGGCGGGCTGGAGCCAGACCTCCTCGACCTGCTCGATCGAGGTGAACTGGTCACCGGTGGTCACGCTCAGGCTGCGGCCGTCGGACTCGACGTCCCCGCCCGGCTGGAGCAGACCGCTGGACTGGAGGGCGTCCACGAGGCTCTGCGGGGACAGGCCGTTGGAGGCGAGTTCGTCCTCGTCCGGCGTGACGACCACGTCGGACTCCACCGCGCCGGTGATCGTCGCCGAGCGCACGCCCTCGACGGACTCCAGCTCGGGGATGAGGTGGGTCTCCAGCGGGTCGACCATGGCCTGGTCGTCGCCGTCCTCGGCGCCCGCCGCGAGCATCACGACCGGCATCATGTCCGTGCTGAAGGACATGACGCTGGTGTCGACGCCCTCGGGGAGCATGCCCGCGACCTGGTCGACGGCGATCTGGGTCTGGCGGACGAGGTCGTCCTGCTCCTGGCCGTAGTCGAACTCGACCGTGACCTGGGAGGAGCCGGTGCTGGAGGTCGAGGTGACCGTGGTGACGCCCGGGACGCTCTGGATGGCCTGTTCCAGCGGCTCGGTGACCTGGCTCTCCACCACCTGGGGGGCGGCCCCCTGGTAGGTGCCGGAGACCATCACCATCGGCAGGGACATGTCGGGGAAGAGCTCGCGTTTGGCCGACGTCGCTGCGAGGACTCCGAAGAAGAGGACTGCCAGGGTGATGAGCAGGACCAGTGCCCGGTTGCCGAGCGACATGACCGCGGCGCGGTTCATACCCGGGTTCCTTCCACGCTGGTGGCAGCGGTCCCCGTCCGGGGGAGACCCGCGGCGCGGGCCCTTGCGGCCGATCTGGACATGAGAGGTTCTCGCTCCTAGTTCACTGCGGACACGGGGCGGGCCGTGATGTGTGGGTCGTCGAGCGCGTGTACGCGCCGGGGCAGCACACAGTCGTCCGCCGGTACTGGGACCGGGCTCGAACGTGTGGTGACGGGGTGTCGGTGTCTGGTCGCCCGGATGCGGGGCGGCCGTGTCAGCCGTCTCTCCCGGGGCTCGTGCACCTGCCGGGCGCACTACTCACCATACGTCGCGTTATATCGGGACTTGGGGCTCCCCCCACACGATTCAGGGAAGTCTCAGGGACGCGTCAGCCTTCTGTCAGGGTCGGTTTCTGACCAAAGTAGGTGTCCTCATCCGTAAGTCGGAGCCGGACGGGATGAAATGCGGCTTTCCGTGGCGGCGCAAGGGGATCGCCCTGTAACGGACATCACGGTGGCAACTTCTGGCCAACCGGAAAACGGCCCCGGACGCGTGGACCACGGGGCACCGGAGGTGACGGAGCGAACGCGGCGGGGAGCCGCGCGACACGGCCCCGTGGAGGCGGCGCTCAGGCGGGCCGCCGCTCCCCGGGGGTCTCATGCGGCTGCGCGGTCCCCCACACCACGCGCAGAAGGTCCTCCAGGGCGTGGGCCAGGGAGTCGTCCACGAGCGCGTAGCTGACCTGGCGCCCGCGCGCGGAGGTGCTCACCAGGCCGCAGTCGCGCAGGCAGGCGAGGTGGTTGGAGACGTTCTGCCGGGTGAGCCCCAGTTGCTCGGCGAGTCCGGCGGGGTAGTGGGGACCGTCGAGGAGCGCCAGCAGGAGGCGGCAGCGGGTGGGGTCGGACAGGGCGCGGCCGAGCCGGTGGATGGCGGACAGGCGCTGCTCGGAGGTCAACATGAAAACCATTGTACATGGCTTGCTGTATAGACAGCGTAGGCTGTATAAACAGTGGAGGCTGAACCATGGAGGCCGCACACGGCGGCTCCGGGAGAGGACGTCGGAACGGGAGAGCTGATGGGCCTGGGACACGACCACGGGCACGGGCACGGTGTCACCGCCGGGGCCGCCAACAGCAGGCGGCTGGTGGTGGTCCTCGGGATGATGCTCGTCGTCGCCGTGGTCCAGGTGGTCGGCGCCGCGCTCAGCGACAGCCTGGCCCTGCTCGCCGACGCCGGGCACACCGTCACCGACTCCTTCGGGGTGGCCCTGGCCCTGGTGGCCGTGTGGATCGCCGCGCGGCCCGCCACCAGCAGGCGCACCTTCGGCTACCAGCGCGCGGAGATCCTCGCCGCCGCCGTCAACGCGCTGGTGCTGTTCGTCCTGTGCGGGTTCATCGTGGTGGAGGCGGTCGAGCGGCTCCGGACGCCCGCCGACGTGTCCGGGCCGGGCATGATCGCCGTGGCCGCCTTCGGCCTGGTCATGAACATCGGCGCGCTGTTCGTCCTGCGCTCGGGCGCCCGCGCGAGCCTCAACGTCAAGGGCGCCTACCTGGAGGTCATGGGCGACGCCCTGGCCTCGGCCGGGGTGATCGCGGGCGGTGTCGTCGTCTGGCTGACCGGTTGGGACCGGGTGGACACCCTCGTCTCACTGGGCATCGCGGCGATCATCGTGCCCCGCGCGTGGGCGCTGCTGCGCGAGGCCGTGCACATCCTGCTGGAGGCCACCCCGCAGGACATGGACCTGAGCGAGGTCCGCGACCACCTGCTCGGGCACCCCGCCGTCCTGGACGTCCACGACCTGCACGCCTGGACCATCACCTCCGGGGTGCCCGTGATGTCGGCGCACGTGGTGGTCGCCGAGGAGCACCTGCGCGACAGCGGCCGCATGCTGGACGAACTCCACGCGTGCCTGACCGGCCACTTCGACGTCGAGCACTCCACGCTGCAACTGGAGCCTCCCGGCCACGCCGACCACGAGGGCGCCCGCCACGCCTGACCTGGGGTAAGGCGCACTCGGGGCCCCACGACCGGCCTCCTGCGGGACCGCGCGGCGGGGCCCGCGCGCGTCCCGCGTCCCCGCTGGTGGAGACCGCCGCGGGTGCCACCGGCACACCCCCCGCACGGTTACGATGCTGGACGGGCCGTCGACGTGCCACCATCGGAACCCTCTGGCACGATCCCCCGCGCCCAGGAACGCTTAAGGAGACACCGTGGCACCCTTCCCGACCCGCGGCCAGCGGTGAGCGAGAACCGGCTGGGAGCGGGGACGCGCGCCCTGCGCAGGCTGCGCGGTTCGCTCCTGCCCCTCAGGGCGGCCAGGCTGTCGTACAAGCTGCGCCGGGAGCTGAGCTCCACCCGCGAGGCCAGCACGTGGCGCCAGCCCGCGCGGGTGTTCCTCATGGCCTACGTGATCGTGGACCTGATCGGCACGGTGCTGCTGATGACCCCGCTGACCACGCCCGACCACCGGGGGCTGGGCTTCGTCGAGGCCTTCTTCACCGCGACCTCGGCGCTCTCGGTGTGCGGGCTGAGCGTGATCAGCATCGGCAACGACCTGAACACCTTCGGCCAGGGGGTGGTCCTGGTGCTCATGCAGGTCGGCGGCATGGGCATCATGACCCTGGCCTCCCTGCTGGGCACCGCGATGATCCGCCGGTTCGGGCTGCGCATGCAGCTCACCGTGCAGACCGAGACCCGGAGCCTGTGGGTGGGCGACGTGCGCGGCCTGGTCAGCCGGGTGGCCCTCATCTTCCTCATCTGCCAGGGCCTGACGTTCCTGCTGATCACGCCGAGGATGTGGCTGGGCTACGACATGTCCCTCGGGGAGGCCGTCTACTCGGGCTTCTTCCACTCCATCTCGGCCTTCAACAACGCCGGGCTCTCCCTGTACGGGGACAGCATGATGCGCTTCTCCGGCGACGCGTTCGTCCTGGTGCCGATCGCCCTGGCGGTGATCCTCGGCGGTATCGGCTTCCCCGTCCTGCTGGAGCTGCGGCGCGAGCTGCGCACCCCGCGCCGGTGGAGCCTGCACACCAAGCTCACCGTCACCACCACCGCGATCCTCTTCGCGGCCGGGGCCCTGCTGGTCACGGTGATGGAGTGGCACAACCCCCAGACCCTCGGTCAGATGCACTGGTGGGCCAAGCTCGTCGACGGCTTCTTCCACGGCGTGATGCCCCGCAGCGGCGGCCTCAACTCCGTCGACACCGGGGAGATGGAGGACGCCACGCTGCTGGTGACGATCATGCTGATGTTCGTCGGCAACGGCAGCGCCGGAACGTCCGGGGGCATCAAGGTGGCCACCCTGGCGGTGATCTTCCTGGTGGTGTCGGCCGAGGTCCGCGGCAACGACAAGGTGCACGTCTACGGGCGCCAGCTGTCGCCTGAGGTGATCCGGCAGTCGCTGAGCCTGGTGTTCCTGTCCGCGACGGTGGTGGCCTTCACCACGGTCCTGCTGGTGCGCACCACCCCGTTCGAGCTGCTGCCGGTGATGTTCGAGGTGGTGTCGGCCGTCGGCGTGGTGGGCCTGTCCACCGGCATCACCGCCGACCTGGCGCCGTGGGCCCAGTTCCTGCTGGCCCTGCTGATGGTGGCCGGGCGGATCGGCCCCATCACCTTCGTGACGGCGCTGGCCTTCCGCGACCACCGCAAGCGCTACGATCTCGCCGAGGCACGGCCGATCATCGGCTGAGAGCGCTCCGGGGGAAGGAAGGGACACCGTGCAGCAGCACAGGAGACTCACCGACAAGCGGGTCCTGGTCATCGGCCTGGGCCGGTTCGGCAGTTCACTCGGCCTGGAGCTGGTCAGCCGGGGGTGGGAGGTCCTGGGCGTGGACTCCAGCCCACGGCTGGTGCAGTCCTTGGCCGACGCGCTCACGCACACGGTGATCGCCGACGCCACCGACGAGGAGGCGCTGCGCCAGGTGGGCGCGGGCCAGTTCCACAGCGCGGTGGTGGCCATCGGCACCCACCTGGAGGAGAGCATCCTGGCCACCTCGCTGCTGGTGGACATGGGAGTGTCCAACATCTGGGCGAAGGCGACGAGCCGCCGCCACGGCCGCATCCTGGAGCAGGTCGGCGCCACCCACGTGGTGCTGCCCGAGCACGACATGGGCGAGCGGGTGGCGCACCTGCTGTCGGGCAGGATGCTCGACTACGTGGAGCTGGAGGAGGGCTTCTCGCTGGGCAAGACCAAGGCGCCCAAGGAGCTCATCGGCAAGACGCTGCGCGAGACGCGGGTCCGCCAGCACTACGGGATCACGGTGGTGTCGGTGAAGCGGATGGGTGAGGAGTTCACCTACGCCACCCAGGAGACGGTGCTGAACAAGGGCGACGTGATCGTGGTCGCAGGGCGCACCGACGACGTGGAGCGCTTCTCCGAGTCCACCTGAGCCGGGCCGCACGGCGGCGGAAGAGGCCAGGAACCGCTGGGAACCGTGAAAACCGGTGGGGCGGGGAGGCCGCGGGAAGGCGCCCGGCACCGTCGGTTCCGCGCCCGGCCGCCCGCTCCATGCGCCCGCGGACAGCGGTTCCGGGGGCGCGTGAGCGTTGCGCTCCGAACGGACAAATTGACAACCGTTTTCATTATCCCGACAATTGACCCATGCGAACTGGGACAACCGTGCGGGCCGCCGCCCTCGGCGCCGCGACACTTCTGACGATCACCGCCTGCGGAAGCGGCGGCGAGGGGGCGGACGACTCGGGTGTCTCCCCCGCCGACGCGGACCTGACCGTGGTCACCGGCGTCTACCCCCTGGAGTGGCTGGCCGAGCGGATCGGCGGCGACCGGGTGGCGGTCGTCCAGCTCACCGAGCCGGGCACCGAGCCCCACGACCTGGAGCTCACGGGCCGACAGGTAGCCGAGGTCAGCGAGTCCGACATCGCCTTCTACGTGGAGGGCCTCCAGCCCGCCGTGGACGAGGCGATCGCGCAGGAGGCCTCCGAGAGCGCGTTCAACGTCGCCGACATCGTGGAGCTGCACCCCGCGGGGGAGGGCGGCCACGACCACCCGGAAGGTGACGAGCACGCCGAGGAGGGCCACGACCACGCCGAGGACGGGGCGCACTCCGAGGAGGAGGGCCACGACCACGCCGAGGACGAGGCGCACGCGGAGGAGGAGGCCGCCGCCGAGGAGGAGCACGACCACGGCGAGTACGACCCCCACTTCTGGCTGGACGTGGACCTGATGGCCCAGACCGCCCAGGCGCTCGGCGACCGGATGGCCGAGGTCAACCCCGAGGGCGCCGACGGCTACGCGCAGGGCGTGGAGGCCGTGACCGCCGAACTGGAGGCGATCGGCCAGGAGTACGAGGAGGGGCTGTCCTCCTGCGAGCACGATGAGGTGGTCGTGGGGCACACCGCCTTCACCTACCTGACCGAGGCCTACGGACTGGAGCAGATCGGGGTCAGCGGGGTGGACCCCGAGACCGAGCCCTCCCCCTCGCAGATCGCGGCCATCACCGACATCGTCAACGAGCGCGGCATCGAGACGGTCTTCACCGAGCCGCTGATGCCCGCGGCGACCGCCGAGACCATCGCCGCCGAGACCGGCGCCCAGGTGGAGGTGCTCGACCCGCTGGAGGGCGTCACCGAGGACTCCCCCGGCGACGACTACCCGTCGATCATGCGGGGCAACCTGGAGGCGCTGACCACCGCGCTGTCCTGCTCCTGAGCCCCGGTCCGTCCCACCGCACCGGCCCCGTCGGCCCCGGGCACCCGCCCCGGCCGACGGGGCCGACGCGCTTCCGCGCCCCCTGCCCCGCTCTCCCGGGAGACGGCTTTCCCGGCAGGCGGGGCCTCCGCGCTTTCGCGCCCCACGCCCCGCCCCCGTCGCCGCACAGGGGATATGCGCGCGCTCGCGTCCCCTCTTCCCTCCCGGCCGAAACCGCCCCGGGCCACGTGGACACGGCACACGGACACGCCACGGGTTACATGGCGCTTACATACCACCAAACCCCCGGACAAGTGGCGGGGGTCACGCTATGCTTGTGAACATGTCGGTGCCAATGCACGTGCATCTGGCAGTGCATAAGCACGGACGTTCCCCTCGACGAGACATAAGGAGCAGCATGACCGCACACAACGGCATCCCCGCGACCCAGCTCACCGAGGCGGCCTGGCAGAAGGCCCGGCGCAGCAACTCCCAGGGCGCCTGCGTCGAGATGGCCCGCCTCGGCGACGGCTCCATCGCCGTACGCAATTCGCGGTTCCCGACCGGACCGGCGCTGGTCTACACCCAGGAGGAGATCGACTGCCTCATCCTGGGCGCCAAGGACGGGGACTTCGACAACCTGCTCAGCTAGGGTCTTTCGTCCCCTCTGGCGCGTTCGGCCCCGCGGCACACAGGAGGGGTTACCGCTCGGCGGTGACCCCTTCTTCCTCGGGCACCGCCCCCCGCCCGCGCCCCGGCCGGTCCGCGACCGCCCGCGCCACCTGCCCGGGCGCACGTGCCCCGAAACCCGGAAAGGCCCGCCTCGGCGAGCCTCTCGTATCCCTGAGCGCGTGCTCCGGGTCCCCTCCACCCGTCCCACGCCGCTGCTCAGTCGACTGCCTTGTCCAGGTCCTCCAACATCTGTTCCAGCAGCTCCAGCGTCTCGTCCGGCGTGGCCGCGGCGACGCTGAGCCGGGTCATGGCCTTGGTGTAGGCCTCCACCACCGGCCTGCGGTCGATGATCTCGCCGTCGGTGAGCTGCTCCAGGTAGACCATGTCCGCGAGCTCGAACTCCGAGTAGCGCAGGAGCGTGAACGAACCCGCCTCGGCCGCGTGCGCGCCCACCGCGAAGGGGACGACCTGGAGGGTGATGTTGTCGTACTCCTTGCTGAGCTGGATGAGCCACTCCAGCTGACCGCGCATGATCTCGCGCCCGGCCTCCGGTCCGCCGATGGGTCTGCGGACCGCGGCCTCGTCGAGGATCACCCACATGCGCATGCTCGTGTCGGTGCGCAGGCGCCGCTGTCTCCTGAGTCTGGCGTCGACGCGCTGCTCGGTGACCTCGTCGGTCTCCACCCCGCCGGAGATGACCGCCCGCGCGTACTCCTCGGTCTGGAGCAGCCCCGGAACGAACTGGGACTCGTAGATGCGGATGTGGTCGGCGGCCTCCTCGAAGCCGACGTAGCGGATGAACCACTTGTGCAGTGACTCCCCGTGCTCCTTCCACCAACCGGGCTTGTTGGATTCGCGCGCGACTTCGAGGATTTCCTTGATCCTCCTGCGGTCGGAGACCCCGTACATCTTGAGGAGGTCCTCGATATCGCGCAGCTTGAAACCGACCCGGCCGAGTTCCATACGGCTGATCTTCGACGCCGATGCCCGAATCTTGTTCCCGGCGTCCTCCCGGCTGATAGCACGCGCTTCGCGAAGCTGGCGCAGCTCGTGCCCGATCAGCATGCGGCGCACAGTGGGGCCGCTCCCCTGGCGCAATCGAGCGATATCCACGTTCGCCGCCTCTCCCTCATTCCTCGCACAAGGGTATCCATGCGACGGGACACCTTTGCCGTGCGGACAAGACACTACAGGTACACGATAGAACGATAGAGCAGTGGTGCCTTCGTCCCGCTCTCTGGTCCCTCCAGCGCCTCCGTGGAGGGCCGCACCACCGAAGGACAGCGCCGCCGGAAGCACCGGACGGAGCGCCCGTCGGGAACCCCGGGACTCACACGAATTGCGCCCAAACGAACTTTCCGCCGGGCGGCGTGGGAATCACACCCCACTCTCGCGCGAAAGCACTCACCAGGGCAAGCCCCCGACCGCCCTCCAGGTCGAGATCGGTTTCCCTTCTCTCCGGCAACCGGTCTCCACCGTCACGAACCGCGCAGATGAATTCACTGCCGCTGCGCATGAGCGAGAGCTGAATACCGCCATCGCTCTGCCCTGTCAAGGGCAGAGGGCCACCGTGCCGGAGCGCATTGGTGACCAATTCCGAAACGACCACCGCGACATCGCTGGACAAGTAGTGCATCTCCCATTCGTGGAGAAGCGCCTCGGAAATCTCGCGCGCGGCCCCCACCGAGTGGGGGCGCGGCTCGAAGCTCCACGTGACGGCGTCGTGTCTGTCCCCGCAGACGGGGGTGTTCCAGCGGCGGGAACCGTGCGTCAGGACCTTGAGCCACCAGCCACCGGCCGGATCGGCCACCGCCGCAGCGCACTCCATGCCTTCCACTCCTCCCTGACGCACCGCTGTGTGGGCGTCGGTGACACGGCCGGGACGGGCCCGTGTCCGCGTGCAGGTCGGGCTCGTGCCGCTGCACGACTCGAATGCACGTGCATCTTCGTCTTGCAGGCAATCGTAGGCCAAGCCCCGACGATGTGCAGGCAAACGGAGAGACGACTTCGTCCGACCCGTAAAGCGGGTCGGCGCGGATCGCCCTGTTCGCGGGTGGGCCCTCCCGGACGCACCCCGTCCACCTACCGACCGGTTGGCATGTGGATAGGATCTCCTCGCGCCCACCACGCGAATTCTTGGAGGTAATCCCATGTCACCAACGCCCCGTGTGGCCATTGTGACCGGTGCGGCCCGTGGGATCGGTGCCGCCGCTGCTGAGCGCCTGGCGCGCGAGGGCCGGTCCGTCGCCGTGCTGGACCTGAGGGAGTCCGACGCCCAGGAGGTCGTCGACCGCGTCACGGCCGCGGGCGGCACCGCCCTGGCCGTGGGCTGCGACGTGTCCGACCCCGACCAGGTGACCGCCGCCGTCGACACCGTGGCCGAGCGCCTGGGTCCGCCCGCGATCCTGGTGAACAACGCCGGTGTCCTGCGCGACAACCTGCTGTTCAAGATGTCCGTGGAGGACTGGGACACCGTGATGAACGTGCACCTGCGGGGCTCGTTCCTCATGAGCAGGGCCGCCCAGGCCCACATGACCGCGGGCGGCTGGGGCCGGATCGTCAACCTGTCCAGCTCCTCCGCGCTGGGCAACCGGGGCCAGGCCAACTACTCCGCGGCCAAGGCGGGGCTCCAGGGGTTCACCAAGACCCTGGCGATCGAGCTGGGCAAGTTCGGCGTGACCTGCAACGCGGTCGCGCCCGGATTCATCGAGACCGCCATGACCAGGGCGACCGCGGAGCGCATCGGCGTCAAGTACGAGGACATGAAGGCCTTCAAGGAGGCCGAGATCCCGGTGCGCCGGGTGGGCGTGCCCGAGGACATCGCCAACGCCGTCGCCTTCCTCACCGGTGAGGAGGCCGGGTTCGTGTCGGGCCAGGTCCTCTACGTCGCCGGCGGCCCGCTGGACTAGCTGACCGGAAGACCCGTGTGTGCCCCGTCCGGAGCCCTCCGGACGGGGCACACGTGCGCACGGGCCAGGGAGTGCACCGGGGGTCGTTCGTCCCGGGCCGGGGACGGCGCCGGGGGTCATTCGCCCGGGTCCCCGACGGCGCGGGCCTCCTCCATCGCCGCCGTGACCGTGGCCGCCACCTCCTCCACCAGGGCGACACCGGTGGTGTAGTCGGGGCTGCCGTCGGTCAGGACCGCGATCAGGTACTCGCGTCCGGGTCCGGACACGTAGCCGACGCTGTTGACGTTCCACAGGCCGCCGTTGGCCTCGCGCGGGGTCCAGCCGTTCTTGAGCCCGACGGTGTCGTCGGGGCCCGCGCTGGCCGAGACCCCCCAGGACTGCTCGGCGGCGACGGACTCCATCAGCCCGCGCGCGTAGGCCCGGTCCTCCTCCGCCAACGGGCTCCCGTCGCAGTAGAGGGCGCGCAGCAGCCGCACCTGGTCGGCGGCGGTGGTCATGGTGGCGCCCCACCGGCCGCGCGGGTGGGGGTCGGTGTTGGTGAAGCCCAGCGTCTCCGCGCCCTCGACGAAGCCGTCGGTGAACCCGATCCGCGAGTACAGGCCGTCGGTGACCTCGTTGTCGCTGTAGCGGATCATGTGGGAGACCTGGGACCGCTCGGCTCCGGTGAGGTCGCGGCCCTCCTCCTCGGCGCGCAGCAGCAGCATGGTGAGGATGGTCAGCTTGGCCACGCTCGCCGTGGGGAACTGCCGGTTGGCGTCGTGGCTGAAGGTGGCGCCGGTGCGCAGGTCCTGCACGGCGACCGCGAAGTCGGCCGGGTGCTCCTCCCCGATCCCCCCGATCCGCGCGGTGAGCTCCTCGCGCTGGGCGGGGGTGAGGCCCTGCCCTCCGGTTTCGGGCGTGTCGACGGGCGCGAGGGGTACCAGGGGGAACGCGCTCTCGGAGACCAGCGAGCGGAACAGGGCGGGGTCCGGGCGGGGCGGTGCCGCCCCGGAGGCCGAGGTGGCGCCGGGCAGGGCGAAGGCCATGAGCACCGCGAGGACGACCGCCGCGACGGCGACGGCCCGAGCTCGGATATCGGCGGGGGGATGCCGGGGCACGCTATCACCGGTTCGCTGACACGCGGATGGGCTGGAGTACCGCCATTATTCAGCGAAATGCCGCGAATACGAACATCTCGATACCGAATCGGTACCGGCTTCCCTCTTTTCGTCCACTCCCGTGGGCGAATCCTCAGCGCTGGGTGTCCTCGTCGATACCGCGGGCCACCAGGGCCTCCCCCGTCGCGTCGGCCATCCGCAGCAGCTGGACGATGACCGGCACCACGAGCAGGTGGGGGCGGCCGGACAGGCCCCGCGCGCGGTAGGCCTCGCGCGCGGCCCGCCAGGCGGAGGCGGCCATCGGGATGGAGCGGACGGTGAGCGCCAGGACGAGGGCGATCCGGTCGGGGTTGGCGCCCACGTGCCTGAGCGGTCGGGCCATCCGCTCGAAGAGGTCGAGCATCGTGCGCACGCGGGTGGTGAGCGTGACGAGGTTGGCGAACAGGACGAGCGCGGCCAGCTGTGCGCACAGGCGCAGGGCCGTCTGCCAGTCCGCGAACAGGACCTGGAACAGGCCGATGGCCAGCAGGAACGGCCACAGCGCGCGCAGCGCGGACCAGGCCCGCCCCAGCGGGAGACCGGCCAGCGGGTACAGCGCGAGCGCGGCGGCCAGGGCGCCGACGGCGACCCGGGGATCGGCCCAGACGACGAGGCCGACACCGACCAGCAGCAGCGCGAGGAGCTTGGCCCCGGCCGGGATCCGGTACAGGAACCCGGTGCCGGGGACGTAGAGGCCGACCGTGCTCACCGCTCGTCCATGAGCTTGGTGTAGTGGGGCACGGCGTCGCCGGGAACGCCGTCGAAGACCACCCGGCCCGCGTCCATGACCAGGACCCGGTCGAAGCCTTCGAGCAGGTCGAGGTCGTGGGTGAACAGGACGACCTGCTGCTCCAGGCCGTCCAGGGTCCGGTGCACCATGCGGGTGTTGCGCAGGTCGAGCAGGGTGGTGGGCTCGTCGCAGACCAGCACCTCCGGCTCGGTGACCAGCACCGAGGCCAGGGCCAGGAGCTGCTTCTGCCCGCCCGAGAGCAGGTGCCCGGGGTGGTCGCGGTGGCCGTCGAGCCCGTAGCGGACCAGGGCCGCCTCCACCCGGCGGGCGGTCTCCTCCCTGCCCAGCCGCAGGGAGCGCAGACCGATCTCCACGTCCTCGGCGACGGTGGGCATGATGATCTGGTTGGCGGCGTCGGAGAAGACGAAGCCGACCCTGCGCCGGACCTTCCTGGCGTGGCGCCGGGTGTCCCACTCCCCCAGCGTCACACGGCCCTCGTCGGGGACGACGAGGCCGTTGAGGGTGCGGGCGAGCGTGGACTTGCCCGATCCGTTGGCCCCGATCACGCCGATGCGGTGCTCGGCGAGGTCGAGGGTGACGTCGCGCAGCACGGCGCGGTCGTCGTAGGAGTGGGAGACGCCCTCCAGGCGCAGCATCAGGATTCCCCGCGGTCGGCACCGGCCTCCACGACGGGGCGGCCCGCGGGCGGGATCGGGTAGGCGCGGTAGACGGCGCTGGCGATGAGGGCGGTGACCACGGCCTTGACCAGGTCGCCGGGCAGGAAGGCCACCATGGAGTAGGCGGCGGCCAGGACGCCGTCGCCCATGACGACGGCCATCCAGGGGACGCCGATCGCGTAGATGACGAGGATGCCGCCCACGATGTTGACCGCCAGGCCCGCCCAGAAGCGGTAGCGCCCCTGGCCGCCGCGGACCAGGAGGTCGGTGAGCAGGCCGATGACCAGGGCGGCGAAGACCCAGCTGACGATGAACCCGGCCGAGGGGCGGGCCAGGACCCCGACGCCGCCCATGCCGCCCGCGAAGAGCGGGAGCCCGGCCAGGCCGAGCGCCAGGAAGGCGGCGACGGCGAGGGTTCCGCGCTTCCAGCCCAGGAGGGCGGGGGCGAGCATGATGCCCAGGGTCTGGAGGGTGATGGGCACCGGCGAGAACGGCAGCGGAATGGCGACGGTGACGCTGAGGGCGGCGATGAGCCCGGCGAACACGGCGATGAGCGCGAGGTCGCGGGCGGTCAGACCCTTGTAGCGGACGTTGGTCCTGGTCGTGGGCATGGGCGGTTCCCTCGGGAGGTCGTGGAGGCGGATCTCTGCCCATTGTCCGTTATGGCGGTGACCAGGACGAAGGTCGGGGCGCACAGTCCTGCGGGCCCCGGGGTTGTAGGGGGTCTCCTGAGACGCAGGTCACGCGGAGGTGTCCGGCGGATTCGGTCACTGAGGAGGGTCTAACCTGGTGGGCGTGCCCGCGACCCTGACCGCCCGAGTCCCCGACCAGCTCGTCCTCGACGAACTGACCTTCCGGGTCCGTCCTTCGTCGCGGCGCAGGACGGTGGGCATCACCGTGGACCGGGACGGAACGCTGCTGCTGCACGTTCCCGAGGGCATCGCCTGGGAGCGGGTCGAGAGCTGGGCGCGGGGCAAGCGCGACTGGGTGCGCGACAAGCTCGCCGACAAGGACGTGCTGCTCTCCCGCCAGCCACCGCGCGAGTTCGTGTCCGGGGAGGGGTTCGACTACCTGGGGCGGCGCTACCGGCTCAAGGTCACCGACGAGGTAGAGCGCGTCCACTTCGCGGGCGGGCGCATCCGCATGCACCCGGCCGTGGCCCACGGTCCGGACCCGGCGGCGGCCATGGCCGCCTGGTACCGGGAGCGTGCACGGCTGTGGCTACCCTCCCGGCTGCGCCCCTGGCGGGAGCGGACGGCGCTGCACCCGGCCGAGGTACACGTGCGCGACCTGGGCCACCGGTGGGGTTCCCTGGGCAGGAACGGCAGGCTGAACCTGCACTGGGCCGTGATGCAACTGCCGCCCACCGTCGTCGACTACGTCCTGGTGCACGAGCTCGCCCACCTGGCGGTGCGGGACCACTCCCCCGGGTTCTGGGAACTGGTGCGCACCGTCCTGCCCGGTTTCGAACGCCACCGCGAACGCCTCGCGTTCCTCGGCGGGCAGGTGTGGCTGGGCTGAGCCCCGGGCCAGCCGGAAACGCTGACGGAGTGGCGGGAAAGGCTCGGCCCGAGTTGGTCCTGCCCCTGGTGGCGCTGTCGGTGGTCCACAGTGCCACCAGGGGCAGGACCGCGCTGGAAGCGCCGGGAGCGGTGTGCCTCTCCGGTCACCGCGCCCCGTGTGCGAACCGCCTCTCGGCCAGGGCGACCAGGCGGGGGGCGAGGCTCTCCGCCCGGTCGATGGGAAAGAGCCGGACCCCGCCCAGCCTCACCTTGGTGAGCGCGCGCGTCACCTGCTTGCGCAGTTCCCTTCCACGGTGGTCGCCGTAGCCCGCGAGCGCAATCTCACCGCGCATGAGCCCGCTGACCTCGACGGTGAACTCGCTCAGCAGCCGTCGCAGCTCCTCCTCCAGGGGGGAGTCCTCGCCGTCGCGGACCGCACGGGCCAGGAGGTCGAAGAACGGGGCCTCGGTGTCCGGGTCCAGGCCCGTGTCGTCCCCCTGCCTTCCCGCGGCCATGTCGTCCTTGAGGTCGCGCAGGGCCTGGAAGACCTCGTTCCAGTTGCCGTCGAGGCTGGTGAGGATCTGGTCGAGCCGCTCGGAGAGCTTGCCGTAGTGCTCGGGGTCGCTGTCCAGGTGCTCGCTGATGTGGTGGCGCAGCGCGTGCTCCATCTCCGAGGCCTTGGCCCGGTCGGAGGAGAGGTCCTCGACCCTGGCGTCGAAGTCGGCGGCGGTGATGGCCGTAGGCGGGATCCTGGTACGGATGTCGTGCACGCGCACGTACTGGTCGATGAGGTCGCGGACCTTGCCCCCGTAGAGGGAGGGGTCGAAGCCGCCGCTGTCGCGGTAGCGCCCGCGCGCGACCTCGGCGATGGCGCCGAAGGCCTTGGCGTCGGGGACGAACTCCCGCGCCTCGGGGCGGGGCAGGACCGTCTCCAGGCTGCGGTTGAAGTCCTTGAGGGCGCCCCGGAACTCGCGCCGGATCCGCTCGTCCTCCAGCACCTGGACGCACGCCTCCCGGGCCTCCTCGGTGTCGAAGCGGTCCAGCCCCCGGATGGTGAAGACCCGCCGCACCCTCTCGTGCCGCTCGCGCAGCAGCGGCACCTCCTCGCGCACGCTGCTCAGCGCGCCCTCGACGTCCTCGGCGGCGTAGGCGGCCAGGGCGACCTTGAGGTGCTCGGCGACCCCGTAGTAGTCGATGACGTAGCCGACGCCCTTGGCGCGGGCGGTGCGGTTGACACGGGCGATGGCCTGGAGGAGTTCGGCCTCCTTGATGTGCCGGTCCAGGTAGAGCACCTGTTCGTTGGGGGCGTCGAAGCCGGTCAGCAGCATGGAGTTGACCACGAGGAAGGCCAGGGGGCTGGTCTGTTCCGGGTCGGGGGCCTCCCCCGAGGGACGGGGAAGGGGCAGGGGCTTCCTGAACTCACGGACCCGGTTGCGGTGCCCGGTCTGGTTGGTCCACGCCCTGCTCTCCTCCTTCCAGTCCTTGCTGTCGTTGTGGTTACCGGAGATGACGGCGGCCGCGTCGAGCCGCGCGATGAGGTCGCGGTAGGGCAGCGCGCGGATGAGGCGGGCGGTGGCCGCGCCGTGGGACTCGGCATCCTCCGCCGCCTCCGGGGTGCGCAGCTCGGCGGGCAGGGCGTCGATCTCGGCGACCAGGTCGTCGCGGGCCCGGATCAGGGCCGCCTGGTAGCGGACGGCGGCCCTGCGGGAGACCGCGACCACCTGGGCCTTGAAGCCGTTGGGCAGGATGACGTCCACGTAGTGCCGCAGCATGCTCGCGGCCTTCTCGGCGATCATCCCCCCGGCTTCGAGGACGTTGTTCTTGGTGGCGTAGCGCTTCTGGAGCGCCTCGCGCTGCTCGGGGGCGAGGTCGAACATGTCCTCGAACAGCTCGTCGAGGCCGTTGCCGTCGCGCACGTGCGCCTTGGTGGTGCGGCCCTCGTAGAGGATGGGCACGGTGGCGCCGTCGGCCTCGGACTGCCTGATCGTGTAGGAGTCGATGAACGCGCCGAAGATCTTACTGGTGAAGCGCTCCTTGTCGCCCATGATGATGGGGGTGCCGGTGAAGCCCACCCGGACGGCGTTGGGCAGGGCGCCCATGAGGTTGGCGTGCAGCTGGGAGCCCTGGGAGCGGTGGGCCTCGTCCACGAGGACGAGGATGTCGGCGGAGTCGTCGACGACGTCCAGCTGGGGGACGATCTCCTTCTTCCCGCCCTTCTTCTCCTCCCGCTCCGGCTCGGAGTCCTCGATGCTCTCGGCGCCCTCCTGCGACTCGTCGGTGTCGTCGGTGTCGGCGCCCCCGTCCTGGTACTTGTGGATCATGGCGAAGTACAGGGCCTTGCCCGGAACGGAGAGCGTGGGGACGAGCTCCTCGACCCTGGCGATGGTGCGGCTGCTCTCCCCGGTGAGCGCCATGGTCGCCGAGAGCTGTTCCTGGAGCTGGGTGCGGTCGGTGACGACCACGATCTTGAAGCCGGTCAGCCCGGGGTGGGAACGCATGACCCGGACCAGGAACACCATGGTGAGGCTCTTGCCGGAGCCCTGCGTGTGCCAGACGATGCCGCCCCGGCGGTCGAACTCCCCGTCCTGGAGGCGGGTGGGCTCGGCGGCCATGCGCCGGACGGCGCGGTGCACGGCCCGGTACTGCTGGTAGCGGGCGACGACCTTGACCTTGCTGGTGCCGGTGTCCATGAACAGGGTGAAGTGCCGGACCAGGTCGAGGAGGACGCCGGGGCGCAGCATCCCGGCGGCCAGCACCTGCTGGCCGTTCAACGCGTCAGGGCTGACGGGGCCGACGGCGCTGGTGAGCGCGAGCTCGGCCGCGACCTGCTGGCGGGTGCGGGGCTCGGTGGTCTTCCACTCCGCGTAGTGCTCGGGGTCGGCGGTGAACCCGGCCGCGCGGGCGTTGGTGCCGCAGGCGGCCACGACGAACTGGTTGGTGTGGAAGAGCCGTTCGTTGCCCTCGGTGGCCCGGACCTCGCCGCGCTGGTTGGCGTAGCGGCGCAGCTGGTCGATCGCCGTCGCCATGGGCTCGTTGGCGTCGGGGCTCTTGGCCTCGATGACGACCAGGGGGATGCCGTTGACGAACAGGACCAGGTCGGGGATGATCCGGTCGGTTCCGGGGACTCCCGGACCGTCCACGACGAACTGGCGGACGACGCGGAAGTCGTTGTTGTCGACGTCGTCGAAGTCGATGAAGCGGACGCTCTGGCGGCGTCCGCCGTGCCAGCCCTCCACGCCGTCGACCTCGGTGCCGACCAGGAGGAGTGCGCTGAGCTCCTCGTTGATCTCGATCAGGGTGCGCGCCTGGGGGCGGGTGAGGGCGCTGATCGCCTGGCCCAGGCGGGATTCGTCGAGCCACTCGCGACCGTCGTCGTCCAGGTTGATCCGGCGCAGGGCGGAGCGCAGGGGCAGCTCCAGGAGGGTCTCCCGGTAGGAGGGGCGGTCGTTGCCCTCGGCCAGGGTCCACCCCATCGCGGTGAGCTGGTCGAGAAGGGGTTTCTCGGTCAGCTCCCACTCGGGGCCGATGGGCTGCTTTCCGGAGGGTTGGACGTCGGAGAGGTGGGAGCCGGAGGGAGAGGAGCCGGAGGGACGGGAGCCGGAGGGGTCAGGGCCGGAGGGATGGGGGGAACGGCCCTCGGGGGCGCTCATGGGCGACCTTTCGTCACTGGCGTCAGAGGCAGCGGGCGACTTGTCTTTGTCGTCCTGATTCTGTCAGCCGCCAGCGTCAAAAGCCCGTGGTTTGGGCGTTCCCCGAGGCCGTGGCCACCCTGGCCGGAACCAGCCGGAACCAGCCGGAACTATCCGGCGGTGTCGTCACCGCGCAGGGAGGAGAGGAGCGCGCTCCAACCGGAGGTGGAGAAGGTCAGGTGTCCGAGGGGACGGTTCTGGGTGTCCCGGACATAGACGCTGGAACCGGTGTCCGCGACCTCAACGCAAGCCCCGGTGTTCGAACTGTAGGACGACTTACGCCACAAGGGTGCGATTCGTTCCACGATACGACCTCTCTGTTACTTGTACTCAGCTGCCAGCGTCAAAAGCCCGTGGTTTGGGCGTTCCCCGAGGCCGTGGCCACCCTGGCCGGAACCAGCCGGAACCAGCCGGAACTATCCGGCGGTGTCGTCACCGCGCAGGGAGGAGAGGAGCGCGCTCCAACCGGAGGTGGAGAAGGTCAGGTGTCCGAGGGGACGGTTCTGGGTGTCCCGGACATAGACGCTGGAACCGGTGTCCGCGACCTCGACGCAGTCACCCCCCTGGTTTCCGCTGTAACTGGACTTACGCCAGTGAGAAGGGGTCGATTCCATGGCTGTGTGCCTCCTTGTAGCGGGAGATGAAGTCAAGAGACTCGTCCGGAGAGAGCGACAGCGAACGCAGCGCCCCGAAGCGCAGAGTGCATTGTTCCACCTCGTCAGTGTCAGCGGTTACACGACCACTCCCGGGCATCTCGGCATAGGTGACATGCTCGCCTCCGCCCATGTCCAAGACCTTAAACGCGCCGTCCATTGCGGCGTGCACGCCCTTGGCGAAGGGCAGAACCTGAAGGCGGATACGTGGCCTGGCTGCGAGTTCCATCAAACGCTCGAGTTGAGCGATCATCACATCCTTGGTGCCCACAGGCCGCCGTAGGACACTCTCGTCAACGACTACCCACATCAGGGGTGGCTGGTCTCGCTCCAGGATCTGCTGGCGCGCTACACGAGTGTTGAGCAAGCGCTCAACCTCTTCATCACCACTTGGCGGCCAGCCTGCGCTCAGGACTGCACAGGCATAGTCCTTGGTCTGGAAGAGCCCCGGGACAGCCTGTGTCTGGAAGTCGTGAATAGCTCTAGCCTCCCGCTCCAGCTCCGCATACTCCTTGAACCCACGCGGGTATCCCTCCTCGTCGCTGGGCCAAAGTCGGAGGAGAGCACCACGCGCGCCAAGTACCTCGTCCGCCCTCTCCGCGAAGCTCTTGCGTGGACTACGCTCCGCTCGCTCCACCGCACCCAGCATCTGGTAGGAGACCAGCGTCGCCCTGGCCAGCTCCCGCTGGGACAGGTCCGCTGATCGCCGTAGACGCCGAAGTTCGTTGCCAAACTGCGCCACTGCCGCTTTCGCGACCGTCTTCCGACCACTAGCCATAACCACAGTTGACCACAGAACAACACGTCGTGCTGCGGTTTTCTACAAATAGCTACTTCTGATGGAGATGCAGGACTTTCGAGTGCCTGCCGTGTCACTGTGGCCAAGTGAGGCCGGGACACAACCCGGCACTCACACAAACGGCCCCGGACGGTGCGCGAACACCGAACCAGGGCCTTGGCCCACAACCTGAACAGACAGGTGAGGACCCATGTCCAACCGTATCGTTCCCAACACCCCCGAACCGCGACGGCGGCTGCCGTTGCGGCGCTGCTCCTTCCGGTTCGTCGGACGCCCGGAGAGCGTGAAGGAGGCACGCGCCTGGATGGAGCGCAAGCTGACCTTCTCGGACGCCCCCGACGAGACCGCCGAGAACACCCTGCTCCTGCTCTCGGAGCTGGCCACCAACAACGTCCAACACGCCCCGGTCGGCAGCGTGGGGCGCGGCGACTTCTACATCCGGGCGTTCTTCTTTCACAGGTGGCTGCGCGTGGAGGTTCTCGACGCCTACGGGCGAGCCCCGTCCCTCCGCGTCGTCACCCCCGACACCTACGCCGAGGGTGGGCGCGGCCTGGTTCTGGTGAACGCCCTCGCTTCTCGGTGGGGGAGCTTCCAATCCCTGCGCGGACCTGGGATGTTCTTCGAGCTGCGATGGCACGCGCCCGAGCTGCTGGCCCCGGTGGTTCCCCTCCCCCGGAAGGGACAGTGAGCACCATGGAGGGTTACCACGTGAAGCCGAGCGCGGCCGTGCTGACGCTGCGCGAGGAGTTCCCTGACTTCCTCATCTGCGAACTGCACGGAGGACAGGGGCGACCCTGCTTCGTGGCGACGAGTACCCGGACCACCGCCAGCGGTCAGCCCGAACTGGTCGTGTGCGCGGGTGCCGAGGAGCTCCGGAAGGCACTGCGGGTTCTGGAAGGTGGTGTGGCATGAGCGCGGTCATGACCCTGGAGTCCGTAGAGGCTTCCATCCCCCAGGAGGTGGGTCGTCTTCGCGCCACCTACCGGAAGCGCGGGTGGACGGTGTGGCACGGCAACTCGACCGGCCAGTACTGGGCTGCGCACACCGGACGCATGGTGATGCTGAGCGGTGACAGCGCCCAGGAGTTGGCGGCCGAGATCGAAAAGGTGCAGCCCAGCAGGCCCCCGGCCGTGGTCCCTCCGCAGCGGCGTAGCCACTCGTGGCGGCTTCCGTCCCGACCCCGCCCGCGCGGCGGCCGACCTCTCCGCTGATCCTCTGTTCGCACGTGTGGCCCGGGCCCCCGCTCCGGGCCACACGTGTATCCGGGTGGAGTCAAACGGGAAGGTCCTGGAGCTGGTTCACGCGGACCCGGCCGGTGAGTAGGTCGTCCATCAGCCCGGCCTTGAGCTTGCGCAGCTTCTCCAGCCGCGCCCGCTCGGCGGCGATCCGCTCGTCATGCGCATCAACAATCGAGACAATCCGCCGCTGCTCTTCCAACGATGGCACACAGATATCAAGATTCTGGACGATGGCGGAGCTGATCTTGACCATGCTCTCTGATGTCCCAACCGCATTCGCCATGATCTGGCGCCTCATATAAGAGTGGCGCAGCGAAATCTCCAGGAATTCGGAGAGAATTCTACCGCTAGGACGCAGGCGCATCATGAGGTCGGGATAGAGACAAGGGCCACCGACATCCCGATACCTACCAGCCAAACCAACGAGATCACGCGTGTTAGCCCTGCTAATCAGAAGGTCCCCATCTTCCAAAACGGCCGAAGAAACCCCAGAGCACCAAGCCGGTACATTCTTAAGCTGCTTTGGAAGAAAACCATCAGGAGTCAAGCAACTAAGCCCAAGAACACGAACACCAGTCCAGTCACCTACCTCCGATGGACTGAACCCGTTCTTGGGCGAATGATCCAAAAAAGACCGGAGAGAGCGGCCTAGCCAATCCTGCCTCTCCGAGAATAGGCCATCGACCACTCCTTGCTTGACTCTGGATCGCTTGTCAATAACCTGTCCAGCCGAGTCGATCACGACATCGAGAGCATCAAGGGTCTCAGCGATCCGCCGTTGTTCGCCCACAGCCAGCAGTGGCACCTTGAACCTGGAGAAGAAAGACGCAGAAACTCGACGCTGGCCAGCCGAACCCACCATAAACGCCTCGGCGCGCTGCCTGAGCAAGCGCGATTGCGCCCAGTAGCCAACAAATCGGCTATCTGAATCACCCTTCGCACGAAGCACATGAAACTCCGTACTCCCAAAGCCATAACCGGAAACAAGGCCGTCTACACGGCTGCCTTTTCCGTTTTCCATGCAAGGTGTAATCTTCGCAAATAGTACATCTTCGTCCCGAAAACGCGTATAACCATCAGACTCGCGAACACTCCTCACATGAGAAGATACGAACTTTCCATCATCAGTAACATCGGACATTCCCAGAAACGAGCACTCTCCCTGGAGTGGGAGCTGCGTATTTGGGTTGATTTCAGCCAATGCCGTAAACGGAACTACTTTCAATGTCTCACGCATAGTCGAGCCCCTTCAGGAACCCGTTGATCCTGAGCTCAGCATCATTGCGGCGAGTCTCGATCTGCTCCAGCGAAGTCTGGTACTTGTCCCACCAGTTCTCCAGCGAGGCCACCACCACGCGCCGCTGTTTAGCCGAATAGTCCTCAAGCTCCGACGTCAGTTTCCGCTCGGCGAACTCCATGACGTACTCGCGCTCGTCCTCGGCGGCCAGGGAGTGGCGAGCCATCCGCAAAGCGGCGACCAGATCTTCACGTAGGGACTTGACCTTCTTCTTGGTGTCGGTGCGTTCCTTCTTGAGCTTCTTGAGTTCGGCTTCACTCACTGCACCCGAGGGCTCCCCTGAGTCCCCGGAGTCTTCAGCCTCGTTGCCGTCCTCATCACCCTCAGCGGGCTTCGGAGTCGCGGCCCTGATCCGGGCGTCCAACTCCGACGCCCTCTGCTCCGCCTCCGCCAATTTCTCCAGGTGGTCCGGAATCAGCGCGGGCACCAACGGGTGCTCTGTCGGATCCTTCGGCGGCGTGGCCTCCAGGCCGTCCTCGATGGTGGTGATCCAGCCGTCCAGCACCCCGCCGAAACCGTTCTCGGCCAGTGTCCGCAGGTCGTACTGAATGGAATCCCACCAGCGCACGACCACGCCCGTGGTCTCAAACCGGTCGAGCGACCCCACCGGTTCCAGCGCCTCCACGAAGCTGTTGATGAGCTCCCGGCGCACCTTCATCAAATGCTTGGTCTCCGGCAACGCCGTGACCAGGCCACCCTGGCGCTCCCACCAGCCGTCCAGGGCCTTGAACAGCTCCTCGCGCCTGGCGTGCACACCCGGGTCCCCGCCCACCTGCGCCGCCAGGTCCGCCCTGGTCAACCCCTCAGCGAAGTCGCGGTAGGGCCCGTGTTCCCCGTCAGCCCTCTCCGGGCGCGGCACCAGCGTTCCGTCAGAGCTGAACCCGATCCGCGCGAACGCCTCCGCCCGCTCCTGGACCTCCGCTTCCGGCACACCCCCGTGCAGGTGGGCGTACACGTCGTGCGGCTCCGGCGGCGGGGCGTTGTCCACGTATCGGCGGATGTTGAAGTTGAAGTCGTTCTCGCTCAGTTCCTCGTGGTCCACCACCCGCGAGTACCCGGGGATCTCCGCGAAGTTGGTGTAGGCGTAGAGGATCTTCTCGGTGTGTTCGGGCAGCAGGTGGTTCTGCGCCTTCCCGGCCCTGAACTCCCGGTCGGCGTTGATGAACAGCACCTTGTTCTTGCGCTCCTCCGGCTTGCTGCGCGGAGCGCGGAAGACGATCACACACGCGGGGATGCCCGTGCCGTAGAACAGGTTCGGGGCCAGGCCGATGACCGCCTCAATGCAGTCGTCGCGCAGCAGCTCGGTGCGGATCTGGCGTTCCTCGCCACCGCGGAACAGCACGCCGTGCGGCATGACGGTGGCACCGCGCCCGGTGCCGTCCCTGAGTACCGCCACCATGTGCTGGAGGAACATCAGGTCGGCCTTCTTGGCGCCGTCCTTGACCCGGCCCCAGCGGTAACGGGCGTCGGCGAGTTCGGCCTCCTCCCCCTGGAACATCTGGGAGAAGGGCGGGTTGGACAGCACCACGTCGAACCGGTCCAGCGCGCCGTTGGTGACGTGCCTGGGGTGGAGGAGGGTGTCGTCGTTCTCCAGGTCGGCGTCGGGGATGCCGTGCAACAGCAGGTTCATCTTGGAGATCGACCAGGAGCCGCCGTTGAGCTCCTGTCCGGCCAGGCGCAGGTCGCGGGGGTTGCGCCCCTGCTCCTCCATGTGGTGCTTGGCCATGATGAGCATTCCGCCCGACCCCGCGCAGGGGTCGTAGACGCTCTCCCGCTCCTGGGGGTCGGTGAGCTGGGCCATCATCCGCACCACTGCGCGCGGGGTGTAGAACTCCCCGCCGCGCTTGCCCGCCGAGTCGGCGAACCGGCCGATGAGGTACTCGTAGGCCGCGCCCAGCAGGTCGGGGAACTCGAAGTCGGAGTCGCGCAGGCTGAAGGCGTTGAAGTGGCTGACCAGGTCCCGGAGCGAGCGGTCCGACAGGCGGGTCTTGCCGATGGTGGCGTTGAAGTCGATGTGCTGGACCACGCCCTCCAGCTCGGGGTTGGCCCTCTCCAGCGCCTCCAGGGCCTTGTTCAGCTCGCTGCCGACGTTGGTGTGGACCCTGTCGCGCAGGCGCTCCCAGCGGGCGTCCTCGGGAACGAAGAACACACCGGAGTAGTAGCTGGGGCGCTCCGCGAGCTCCTCGGCCTCCTCCTGGCTGAAGTCCTCCGCCAGCAGTTCCTGGACGACCTTGGCCTGCTCGTCCTCGAACTCGTCGGAGGCGCGCTTCAGGAAGAGCATCCCGAAGATGTACTCCTTGTACTCGGAGGCGTCCATCCGCCCCCGCAGGATGTCCGCCGCCGAGAACAGGTGCCGCTCCAGCTGCGGCAGGGTGAGCTTGAAGTGCGTTGCCACCGGGTCCCCTCTTGACGTGTTCCGCGCCCAAGACGTACGGGCGCGGAACACCAGACTAGAGGCGTGCTCGGACAGGCTCAGACAGGTTCGGTCAGGTCCCTGATCAAGGGCTCACTCCGCCTCGGAACGCCGCACCTGTTCGGCAAGTTCGACCAGCGACCCCTCACCGGGCAGGAACCAATGCTTAGGCCCCTGCACGGCTTTGCCAGCGCGCTCGCCCATTGCTTCCTGGAGCATGCGCAGGGACAGATTGCTTGGGGAGTAGCGCTGCCCGTCCACACTCCACAGCAACGGGCGCGCGCGGTCGTTGATCCACGTGGCCCAGCGGCGGTCCGGGTTCTCCGCCAGCCAGGCACGCATACCCAACTGCTGAGGTCGTGTCTGCGGGCGGAACTCCAGTGGGGTTCCATCAGCGATCTTGTCCGCATCCACCAGAACGCCCACAGTGCGAGGCTTGCGCACCTTATTCGGCTTCCTATAGACCGCCGGGGCATCGGGAGAACCAGCGCCCGACTCCAGGTGAGTGAGGACAGCATCCGCGAGAACACCGCAGCGCTCCGCGTTTTTGAAGGTGGTAAGCGGATAACTAGTCGGACCGAAACGGCTGTCCACGTAGTGGATTGTCAGATCGAGCACCGTCTCCACCGACTCGGCGGCATTGTCGAGCTCGGTATCCCAGTCGGCGTCCAGATCCGTGATCTCACTGGTGTCCGTGTGCTGGAAGACCAGATGAGTGACCAGCAACTTGCCTTGCTCGGCGATCGCCGCGCCCCGCCCCTCGCGCTGCTCCGCGATCTCCTTCAATCGATCCTGAACAACCCGGAAGAGCCGAACACCGTTCCAGACCCGCGCGCTCGTCGGCGAGGGACCAAAGAGTGACTTGTACATCGGGTCACCGACAGGCCCCCACAGGGCATTCTCATTCTCCTTGACCCTGGCCACCCAGGCGGAGTGCGGGTGAGCGCACAGCAGCGCCAGTGCGGCCTCGCGCACGGTGCAGCCCACCTCCTGAGAAGGGATGATCTGCTCACCGCGCTTGAGCGCGTAGGTTTTGCCGAGCGTCAGCGCCAAGTCGTCGCGCAGTTCGGCCTGGACCGGGTCCAGCGCGACGAAATCGCGCCGCTCCACCTGGTTCTGTGTGTTGGTCGCGGTGGTGACGCGTTCACCGAAGTCGCCGTTCTCCTCTTCAAGGGAAATGAAGCGCACACTGACATCAGCCTGTTCACCGACCTCAGGAGCCTCGCGAACCGCCCTGTGGATGGCGGCGACGGTCTGGGCGCCGTTGACGATGCTGGCTCCCTCAACAGTGAGCTGACCGCTGCCTCCGGCTTTGCCCCTGTACTTCACTCCCCGGCGTACCAAGTCCGCCAGTACCGTGATGCCGTTGTTGAAGTACCAGAAGTTCTGCGGTTCGTTCTTGAGTGTGTCGATGAGTGTCTGGTTGACACTGGTCACGCCAAGTGACCGTCGGATGTTGCGGTCGAAGAGCCGATCGCCGTGCTCGTCGTACCATTCCTTGATCTGGCCTGCTGGGACCGTACCGGAGAACGCCGGGAGCGGACCGTCGTGCTCACTGCAACGTTCAACCATGACGTCCAAGTCGACACGGGGCCGGTTGACCCCCACTCTGACGAACTTCTGGAAGTCGTTCAGGTGTAGGTACTCGACATCGACCGTTCCGGCGCCGTGCAGGGCGATCTTGGCGTCATTCTTCCGCTTGATGTCGGGATGCACCGGCTCATTGCCCAACAGGGCCATGACCACGGTGATCTTCACCAACGGGTTCTCGATCGCTTCAAGAACCTCGGGCCACTTCTTCCGGAAACGGTCGTTGAAGCCTGCCACATTCGTCGACAGGATCTCGCCCACCCCGTCCCAGAACTTGAGGGTGGCCTCCAGGTCCAGTGTCGCGTTGCCCTTGGCCTTCCATTTGGACTGCACGAACCACAGACGGGAGCGGGTGCTGTCGACGTGGACGGCGTCGATGCCTCCGTCGTCAGTCCCGTCGATCACCGAGGCGCCAGCCTCGCTGAGGTCACAGCCCGACAGGCTCTTGACCGCGAGCGCGGCCAACCCTCTGGTCAGGCTCCTGGATGTGGGTTCCTCAACTGTCAGGGAATGGCCCGGGATGTCACTGAAATCGATGACATCCGCGAAGTGCTGGCGGATGGCGTTCTTGACGTGCCGAACGGCGATGGGGGTGGCCATGAACACGAAGCCTATCGTCGCGGCGTATCAGCGGAAGCGGATTTCCACCCTGCGCTCTGGTGCGCTCAGTTCGGTGGTCGCGGCCTGCGCCGCACGAGCTCAAGGAGGTCCATCGGTGCGACGGCGGTTCCGGTACGCGCCGAGAGGATCAGGGACTCACACAGGGCGAGGGTGCGCATCCCGTCCACCCCGTCGATCTCGGGTTCGCGTACACCCGCCACCGCCTGGGCGAACTCGTGGACGGCGGACGCGACCCCGCTGCGCGAAACGTCGTCCCTGGCGAAGAGCGGCCGGACCGGTTCGTGCCTGAGCGCGGGGTCGGACGAGCCGCTACCGTTTCCCGCTTCTCCCGTGCGGGCGGTGAGGGCGGTGAGGCTCCAGAAGCTGTGCTACTACTCCTACGGCTACCACCTGGCCTGGGAGGAGCGCCCGCTGTTCCCCGAGCGCTTCGAGGCCTGGGCCAACGGCCCGGTCGCCCCCGTCCTGTACGCGCGCCACCGCGGCCTGTTCTCCGTTGCGCCCGAGGACATCAAGGGCGACCCCGAAGCCCTGGACCCCGGTGAGCGGGAGTCCGTCGACCTGGTCCTGGGCTCGCTCCAGGGCTTCAGCGCGCACCAGCTGTCGGCGATGACCCACCGCGAGCCGCCCTGGCTGCGCGCACGCCAGCGGGCTGGCGCCGAAGGGCTCGAACGGAGCACCGAACCTCTGGCGGAGAACGACCTCCACGAGTACTTCGACGCGCTCACGGCGGCCGACAGCGCCCAGGGGTAGGGGCGGCAAAGGCCCCGACACTCTCCAAACCCCCTGGCAGGAGCCCGCCCAACCCCGACCGGCTCCCCCAGGCCGACAGCTCCCATGAGCGCATGTGCTGGCGGTTCGAGCACGTCGACCACGAGGGACCGTGGGGGTTCTCGGAGGTCCCGGGTGAGGAACTCTGCGACCTGCTGAGGAAACCGCGGGACTTCGAGCGGATGAGTGTCCGCGAACTCTTCCACCAGAGCGGCGGTCTCGCGAAGAGCTATGACCTGGAGGGACTGCCGGACAAGCAGGCCAAGGAACGCCTGGAGCACCTGCGGCTGGCTGATCAGACCAGGATCTCCCGGTTGAGGTTGAACGGACCCGGCAGGCTGTACGGCTTCGTCGACGACAACGTCTTCCACGTCGTGTTCTGGGACCCCGAACACCGCATCTGGCCGAGCGCGAAGAAGCACACCTGAACGGAGCGAACGTCCTTGGCCCCGGTGCGACCGGCGGAAGGGCCCCGGGGCCGGGCCCCGGAGCCGGAGGCGGTGTGCCCGGAAGAGCTGGAGGACACCGCTGACAGCGCTGTGATCAACGCTCGTGCCGACGAGGTGACGGTCCCCTTCCGGTCCGAGGACTACGTGTGAGCCGTCAGGCAGTCGCGACCCCGGAACGGCGGATGCGGGTGATCGGGACCGGGAGCACGCACACGGGGACGGGCAGGCGCAGCCGGTGGCCGGTGTCGGCCGGGACGCCCGTGCCGGGGTCCAGGAGCAGTGAGGCCAGCGAGTCGCCGTTCTGGGCGGCGACGACCAGGTGGTCGGGCTCGTCGCGGTGGCCGCGCACGACGGTGAAGTTGCGCGGGCACGGCCCTCCGGCCGGGGTGTTGGCGACGTGCTCCAGGCGGGCGCCGCCGTCGCGGACGGCGAAGGTGGCGATCGTGTCCGCGCCCCGGTTGGACACGTAGACGTGATCGCCGTTCGTGAGGATCTCGGCGGGGAAGTTCTCGCCCGCCGCCTCCTCACCGGTGGCGTGGACGGAGCCCAGGTGCTCGGCGGTGCCGGTGCCCGGGTTCCAGCGCAGGACGTGCACGCGCGAGTCCAACTCGCCCGCGACGTAGAGGTACTCGCCGGAGACAGCGGTGTGCCGGGGCCCGGTGCCCGGGGGCAGGGCGACGGCGCCGACCTGCTCGCCGCCGCGCAGGACGCGCAGCTCGTCGGTGCCCAGGTCGGCCACCAGCAGGTGGCGCTCGTCGGGGGCGGCGGCGCTGTGCGCGTGCGGCCCCTCCTGGCGGTCGGTGACCGGGCCGCTTCCGGAGTGCGCGAGTTCCGCCATCGTCTCGCCGAGGGAACCGTCACCGGCCAGGGCGTACACCGTGGCCACGCCGTTGGCGTAGTTGGTCACCGCCAGCTCGGAGCCGTGCGCGAGCACGTGGCAGGGCGACCCGCCGCCGGTCGGGGCCTGGCCCAGTTCGGTGAGCACGGCCCGGCCGTCGATCCGGAAGGCGGTGACGGTGCCCTTCTCGCGCTCGTTGACCGCGTACACCGTGGGCGGGTCCTCGCGAAAGGCCAGGAAGGACGGACCGGGGGTGCGGGCGGCCGCGCCGCCGTCGGCCATCTCGCCGGTCATGGGGTCGAACCAGACGCGGTAGACCCCCTCGCCCTCCCCCGGAGGGTCGGAGTCGGGGGTGTAGGTGCCCACCAGCAGGAGCCGCTTGCCGTCCACCGAGTCGCCCACCGAGCTGTCCGCCGATTCGCCCACCGGGGGCCTCGCTTCCGTCGCGCCTGTGATGTCCGCCCGACAGTGGTCTACACCACTGAAGTCCATGGCGCATGCTACAGGCCGCCGGGACGCCCCGGCGGCTGCGGCCCCCTGCCTGCGCTCTGCCTTCGGAGCGGGCTCGGAGATAACCGGAGGGCCGGCCGGGGGCGGAAGGTCAACGTCCGGCAGCGGCGACGGTGGCCAGGATGTACTCGGGGCGCTTGAGGTCCTGCCAGGTGAAGCGGGCGATCCTGACGCCCGAGTGCCACCGCTGAAGGGCGTTCTGCCGCTCCCGGTCCCGGGCGAGGGCCTGCGGCAGACTGTGCGGGCCCAGGCCGTCGGCTTCTCCGATGAGCCCGGACTCCTCCCACCAGAAGTCCACCACCGCGATCGTCCTGCCCCAGCCGTCCACGAAGCGGCGTTGCAGTTCGTCGGGGGGCAGGCCGCCGTCGACACAGATCAGGCGAACCCGTGTTTCCAGCGCGCTCTGGGAACGGGGATCGGCCAGCGTCCACCAGCGACGGACGTTCACACACCCCCTGCGGCCCTGGTTGGCCCTTTCCAGTTCCTCGAACTCCTCCTGCCTGACGAGCCCCTGGTTCAGGGCCGAGTCCATCAGGCACACGGCGGTGTCCCGGTCCACCCGCAGGAGAGTGTCCCGCAGGGTGCGACCCGGCCGGGTGGTCCTGATGCCGCGACCGGTCTCGGCGACCTCCTCCAGCAGGACGTCCCAGCTGTGCAGGGTGATGCCGGTGACGTGGCGCTGGGCCCCGAGCGCCGGGATGACCATGTGGATCTCGCGGCCGTCCCATGGCGGCAACCCCTGCATGTCCCACAGCCGTGCGGCGGTCTCTCCTCCCGCGAAGGAGCGCGGCCCGAGGGCCAACTGCGCGGCCATGACACCGCTGCGGAGCCTGTCGGGACTCGTGGGCGGCGGAAGAAGAGAGCGCACGGAGTACACCTGCCGGTACGGCCTCTCCCACTGCCCGCTGCGCAGCAGGCAGCGTATGTCGGCCTGACGGAGCCCGTGGGCGTGGGCCTGCTGCCAGCTGAGAACACCGTACTGGCGCATCGCGGTCGCGCTGGCCGCGGCGAGGGGAGCATCGGACAGCGGCGGGTGAGGTGCCATGGACCCACTGTCCACGCCTCGGGTTCCGGCTGCCAGAGGAAGAGCGAACCTGTGGATAACGTGCCCCACCCCGAATGATCTTGCATTCAGAGCGTCCGCCAGCAGGTGTCCAACCCAGGGTCAGCGCCCTTATCCGGTGGCCGCCCCCTCCTCTTCGCCGTGATCTTGTACTTATAGCGAGGCTCGGCGCTCCAACCTCGCTATAAGTACAAGATCACGGCAGGTCAGGGCCCCTGCGTCGCATCAGCAACGTTTCCGGCCAATCCGAACCCGGCACCTGCTGGCGGGCACCCTGAGTACGGGGGCACCGCGGGAGAGGAACCCCTACTTGCGCTCGGCGGCCTTGACGGCCTCGATCGCCTTGAGGATGCGCTTGTCCGAGACCGGGTAGGCCGTGCGCAGCTCCTGCGCGAACAGGCTCACCCGGTACTCCTCCAGCATCCAGCGCAGCTCCGCCACGTCCGGGTCGGCCGCCCGTCCGGGCGGCAGGCTCCCGCGCAGCTTGGCCACGGCCTGGCGCGTCTGCTCGACCTTGGACATGTTCACCTGGTCGCGGCGCGGGTTCTCCGGCAGCTTGTTCAGCCGGTACTCCACCCCGCGCAGGTAGCGGTGCAGGTCGTCCAGGCGGGCCAGGCCGGTGCGGGTCACGAAACCCTCGCCCACCAGGTCGCCGAGCTGGCCCTGCACGTCGTTGAGCGAGGGCAGCACGGCCAGGGACGTGGTCCCCTTGACCTTCTTGGACACCTTGCGCCACAGCACCAGGACGCGCGCGGACTTGTCGAGGATCTCGGCGAGGGTGTCGCCGAGGTCGGCGCGCACCCGGTCGGCGAGCTTGGCGAAGTCCTCGCCGCTCCACACCGGGCCGCCCTCGCGGGCGAGCAGGTGGTCGACGGCGGCCGTCTCGGCGTCGTCGAGCATCCTGCGGATCGAACCGTGCGGGTTGTCGGCCAGGGCCAGCTTGTCGGGGTTGTTGAGCCCCTTGCTCACCACGTTCGCCACGGACGGCACGGTGAGCAGCAGCAGGCGGCGGGTGCCCGCCCACATCGCGGCGCGCTGCTCGGGACGGGTGTCGAAGATGCGGATCGCGACGCTGTCGCCCTCGTCCACCAGCGCCGGGTAGCCCTTGACCTTGGGTCCCAGCGCCTTGCGCTCCAGGGTCTGCTCCAGCGGACCGAAGTCCCAGGAGGTCAGGCCCTTCTTCTCCACGCCCTTGGCCTCGGCCGAGATCGCCTCGCGCAGACGCGGTTTGAGCTTGGCGCGCAGCTTCTCCAGGTCCTTGGACTCGGCCAGGGTCCGGCCCCGGTCGTCCACGGCCCGGAAGGTGATGCGCAGGTGGTCGGGCACCCGGTCCAGCTGGAAGTCGCCGGGGGCGATCCGCTCCCCCGCCATCCGGGTGAGCTCGTCCGCCAGCGCCGCGGTGAGCGGCCCCTCGTAGGGCGTCAGCCCGGCCAGCGCGCGGGCGGCGTTGTCCGGGACCGGGACGAAGTTGCGGCGCAGCGGTTTGGGCAGCGAGCGGATGAGCGCGGTCACCAGCTCGGCGCGCAGGCCCGGGATCTGCCAGTCGAACCCGGTGTCCTCCACCTGGTTGAGGAACTTCACCGGGACGCGCGCGGTGACGCCGTCGGAGTCGCTGCCCGGCTCGAACTGGTAGCTGAGCGGGAAGGTGAACTCGCCCTGGCGCCACACGTCCGGGTAGTCGTCCTCGCTGATCGACCCCGCGCCCTCGTTGATGAGCTCCTCGCGGGTGAAGTCCAGCAGATCGGGCTCGGTGCGGCGGGTCTTCTTCCACCAGGAGTCGAAGTGCGCGGCCGAGACCACCGAGTCCGGCAGGCGGGCGTCGTAGAACTGGAACAGCGTCTCGTCGTCCACGACGATGTCGCGGCGCCGGGCGCGGTGTTCGAGGTCCTCCACCTCGTCCAGGAGCTTGCGGTTGTCGTGGAAGAAGTGGTGGCGGGTCTCCCAGTCGCCCTCGACCAGGGCGCGGCGGATGAACAGCTCCCGGGACAGCTCGGGGTCGATCTTTCCGTAGGAGACCTTGCGCTGCACGACGATGGGCACGCCGTAGAGGGTGACGCGCTCGAAGGCCATGACGGCGCCGCGCTTGCGCTCCCAGTGCGGCTCGCTGTAGCTGCGCTTGACGATGTCCCCGGCCAGCTCCTCGGCCCACTCCGGCTCGATCCGGGCCACCATGCGGCCCCAGAGCTTGGAGGTCTCCACCAGCTCGGCGACCATCACGTAGCGGGGCTGCTTCTTGAACAGCGCCGAACCGGGGAAGACGGCGAAGCGGGCGCCCCGGCCCCCCAGGTACTCGTGTTTCTCGGGGTCCTTGAGGCCCACGTGCGACAGGAGCCCGGCCAGCAGCGACATGTGCACGCCGCGCGGGTCGGCGGCCTCCTCGCGCGGGCGCGGCACCTCCACGCCCATGGAGCGCAGGACCTGCCTGAGCTGGCCGTGGATGTCCTGCCACTCGCGTACGCGCAGGTAGTTGAGGTACTCCTCGCGACACATCCTGCGGAACTGGTTGCCCGACAGCTCCTGCTGCTTCTCGCGCAGGTGGTTCCACAGGTTGAGGTAGGCCAGGAAGTCCGACTCCTTGTCGGTGAACCTGGCGTGCGCCTGCTGGGCCTGCTGCTGCTTGTCCGTGGGCCGCTCGCGCGGGTCCTGGATGGACAGGGCCGCGGTGATGACCAGGACCTCGCCCAGGACGTCGCGTTCCTCGGCCTCCAGGACCATCCGGCCCAGGCGGGGGTCGATGGGCAGCTGGGCCAGGCGGCGGCCGGTCGGGGTGAGCCTGCGTTTGCCCCCGGACTCGTCGGGGTGCAGGGCGCCCAGCTCGTTGAGGAGGTTGACGCCGTCCTTGATCTGGCGGTGGTCGGGGCCGTCCACGAACGGGAAGGCGGCGACGTCGCCCAGCCCCAGGGCGGCCATCTGGAGGATGACCGAGGCCAGGTTGGTGCGCAGGATCTCGGGGTCGGTGTACTCGGGGCGGGAGAGGAAGTCCTCCTCCGAGTACAGCCGGATGCAGATGCCCTCCGAGACGCGGCCGCAGCGGCCCTTGCGCTGGTTGGCGGAGGCCTGGGAGACCGCCTCGATGGGCAGGCGCTGCACCTTGGTGCGGTGGGAGTAGCGGGAGATGCGCGCGGTGCCGGGGTCGATGACGTACTTGATGCCGGGGACGGTCAGGGAGGTCTCGGCGACGTTGGTGGCCAGGACGATGCGCCGTCCGCTGTGCGAGGACCACACGCGTCTCTGCTCGCCCGTGGACAGGCGCGCGTAGAGCGGCAGGACCTCGGTGCCCGGGAGCCTCTTCTTCTCCAGGGCCTCGGCGGTGTCGCGGATCTCGCGCTCGCCGCTGAGGAAGACCAGCACGTCGCCGGGGGCCTCGCGGCCGAGCTCGTCAACGGCGTCCAGGATGGCCTGGGTCTGGTCGCGGTCGGTGCCGCCGCCGGGATTCTTCTCCTCCGGGTCGAGGATCTCCTCGGAGATGGGCCGGTAGCGGACCTCGACCGGGTAGGTGCGCCCGGAGACCTCGACGATGGGGGCGTCGTCGAAGTGGCGGGAGAAGCGCTCGGGGTCGATGGTGGCCGAGGTGATGACGACCTTGAGGTCGGGGCGCCGGGGCAGCAGCTGTTTGAGGTAGCCCAGCAGGAAGTCGACGTTGAGGCTGCGCTCGTGGGCCTCGTCGATGATGAGCGTGTCGTACTGGCGCAGCATGCGGTCGTGCTGGATCTCGGCGAGCAGGATGCCGTCGGTCATCAGCTTGACCAGGGTGCTGTCGCTGGAGGAGTCGGTGAAGCGGACCTTGTAGCCGACCGTCTCGCCCAGCGGGGTGCCGATCTCCTCGGCGATGCGCTCGGCGACGGTGCGGGCGGCCAGCCGCCGGGGCTGGGTGTGGCCGATGGTGCCCATGACGCCGCGCCCCAGCTCCAGGCAGATCTTGGGCAGCTGGGTGGTCTTGCCCGAGCCGGTCTCACCGGCGACGATGACGACCTGGTTGTCTCGGATGGCCTCGGCGATGTCCTCGCGCCGGGAGCTGACCGGCAGGGACTCGGGGTAGTTCAGCTCGGGCACGGACTCGCGGCGCAGGTTCACGCGCAGGAGCGCCTCGTCGACGTCCCCGGAGATCTGGGCGGCGACGGAGGCGCGGCGGCGCTCGTCGCCGATCTTGGCCAGGCCGTCGATACGCCGACGGAGCCGGTGGCGGTCCGAGGGCATGAGGTCGCGCAGCCGGGAACGCAGCGTGTCCGCGGCGGGCGCGGGCGTGGTGGTGCTCATCAGTAGTCAAGGGTAGGAGGGACGGCAACCGGTTTTCGCCGCCGGGCGCGCGCGGTGGGCGCGCGGCCACGGGCGGGCGAAGGGGCGCCGCGGGCACGTACCGGCCAACGCCCGGCGGGCCCGTTCTGTTCCGGGGCGTGCGGTTCGCCACCGCCCGTGCACGACGGCGGGCCGGTGGTGCCGGCCCCGGTCGATTCCGTTTCCCCACGGAGCGGATAAACCATCATTCCCACTGCTTTGTCCCGCCTGCTTATTCCGTCTAGTATTCACCGCATGGCTCATCAGACCGAAATGACCCCCGCCCTTCTGGACTACGTGCGCGGCACTTCCCTGCGCGAGGACGACGTCCTGTCCGAACTGCGCGAGGAAACGTCCGGACTTCCCGGAGGGGAGTCGCTTCAGGTGATGGCGGAGGAGGGACAGCTGCTGGCCCTCCTCGTCCGGCTGGTCGGCGCACGTTCGGTGCTGGAGATCGGCACCTTCACCGGCTACAGCACCCTGTGCATGGCCCGCGCGCTCCCTCCGGAGGGAAGGATCACCACCTGCGACATCACGGACCGCTGGGCGGAGATAGGCGCCCCCCACTGGAAGCGCGCCGGGGTCGAGGACCGCATCGAGCTGCGCGTGGGGGACGCCGCGGAAACGCTCTCGGATTTGGCCGAGAAACGGGGTCCGGACAGTTTCGACATGGTTTTCATCGACGCCGACAAGAAGAACTACCCGCTCTACTACGAGCGCTCGGTCCCGCTGGTCCGCGCCGGCGGACTCATCGTCGTGGACAACACCCTCTTTTCCGGTCGCGTGGCCGACGGGGACGCCCAGGACCCGGACACGACGGCGATCCGTGAGCTGAACGAGGCCCTGCACGGCGACGAGCGGGTGGACCTGTCCCTCATCCCCATGGCCGACGGGATCACCCTGGCCCGCAAACGGTAGGGAGGGCGCCGCTGGGTGGCCTTCCACCCAGCGGGTCCTCATCCCAGGTCCGGGGCCTCGATCCTGAGCGTGGCGGGCGGTTCGCGGCGCTCGGCCACCAGGTGCAGCCGCTGGACGCCCTCCTCGGAGGCCTCGGCCACCGCCCCGGAGCACGGGCAGGGGTCGTCGGTGAAACCGGCGAACCGGTAGGCGATCTCCATCATCCGGTTGCGCTCCGTGGGCCGGAAGTCCGCGACGAGGTGCGCTCCCCGGCGCGCGGCCTGGTCGACCAGCCAGTTCAGGATCGCGGCGCCCGCGCCGAAGGAGACCACCCGGCAGGAGGTCGCCAGCAGTTTCAGGTGCCACACCGACGGGTGCCTCTCCAGGAGCACCACCCCGACGGCCCCGTGGGGGCCGAAGCGGTCCGTGAGGGTGACGACCAGCACCTCGTGCCCGGGGTCCGACAGCAGCCCGCGCAGGGCCGCGTCGGAGTAGTGCACCCCGGTGGCGTTCATCTGGCTGGTCCGCACGGTCAGTTCCTCGACCCGGGACAGTTCCTCCCCGCCGGCCCTGCCGATACCCATCACCAGGTCCAGGGAGCGCAGGAAATCCTCGTCGGGACCGGTGAAGCCCGTCCGCGCCTCCTCACGCTCGAACCCCGCCTGGTACATCGTGCGCCTGCGCCGCGCGTCCACGGTGACCACGGGCGGGCTGAACTCCGGCAGCTCCGGCAGGGACGCGGCCTGCTCCGCCGTGTAGCAGCGGACGTCGGGAAGGGAGAACTCGACCTCCGCGCGTTCGGTGGGCTGGTCGTCGATGAAGGCGACCGCTCCGTGGGCGAAGTTCAGCCGGTCCGCGATGGCCCGTACCGACTGCGACTTGGGGCCCCAGCCGATGCGGGGCAGCACGAGGTACTCGGCCACCCCCAGCTTCTCCAGCCAGGCCCAGGCCAGGTCGTGGTCGTTCTTGCTCGCGACGGCCTGGAGGATGCCGCGGGCGTCCAGCTCGACCACCACGTCGCGGAGCTCCTCGGCCAGGAGCGGCTCGTCCCCCTCCAGGAGGGTTCCCTTCCACAAGGTGTTGTCGAGGTCCCACACCAGGCACTTCACCAGCGCCGGGCCCCGGCTCTCCCTGTCTGCGCTCACCGTTGGTCCTCCTCTTCGCTTCGGGTTCGCTTCGGGAATGGTTCAGTCGGCGGTGGCAAGGACGTGGTCGGCCAGGACGAGCGTGCACATCTCGCTGCTGCCCTCGATGATCTCCATCATCCGGGCGTCCCGGTGGGCGCGCGCCACGGTGTGCCCGTCGCGGGCCCCCGCGGACGCCAGGACCTGCAACGCCGAGCTCGCCCCGGAGACCGCGTGGGTGGCGCTGACGTGCTTGGCCAGCACGGTGGCGGTGACCATGTCCGGCGAACCGGTCTCCCAGCGGTCGCTGGCGTGTTCGCACGCGCGGGTGGCGATCTGTTCGGCGGTGTAGATCTCGGCCAGGTGGCGCGCCACCAGCTGGTGCCGGGCGATCGGCACGCCGAACTGCTCGCGGGTACGGGCGTGCCGGGTCGCCTCGGACAGGCAGGCGCGCAGGATGCCCACGCACCCCCAGGCCACCGACATGCGGCCGTGCGCCAGGGCGGCGGTGACCAGGAACGGCAGGGGGAGCCCGCCGCCGCCGAGCACGGCGTCGGCCGGCACGCGCACACCGTCGAAGGTGATGTCGGCGTGCCCGGCGGCCCGGCAGCCCAGGGGGTCGGAGATCCTCTCGACCGTGACGCCGGGGGCGTCGGCGGGGACGACGACCGCGGCCGCCGCGTCCCCGAACCGGCCGAACACCAGGAGCATGTCGGCGTAGGCGGACGTGGTGATCCACGACTTGCGCCCGTCGACCACCACCGTGTCCCCCTCGGCCCGGATGGTGGTCGCCATGGCCGACAGGTCGCTGCCCGCACCGGGCTCGCTGAAGGCGGCCGCGGCGATCCGCCCGCCCGTCAGGAGCGGCAGGTAGCGGTCGCGCTGGTCGTCGTCCCCGAGCCGCTCGACACTGCCCGCCACCATCTGCTGCGAGGTCATGACGCTGCGCACGGAGCTGCACAGGCTGCCCACGTGCGCGGTGAGCTCCCCGCCGTCACGGCTGCCCAGCCCCAGGCCGCCGTACCGGGAGGGGACCTGCGGGCACAGCAGGCCGCCGGAGGCGAGTTCGCGCAGCACCGGCTCGGGAAGGTTCCCGGAGCGGTCCCACGCGTCGGCCCGGTCCCCGACGATCTCGCTGACCCGGGCCCCGAGAACCGTCACGTCGTCAGCCATCGGTGTCCTCGTCGGCCTTCAGGCGCCGGACCAGGTCGGCCATGGTCCGGACCGTGCGGAAGTTGTCGAGCTTCAGGTCGCCGCCGCGGATGGAGACCCCGTGGGCCTGCTCCAGGTGCACGACGAGCTCCATGGCGAACATCGACGACAGGCCGCCGGTGGCGAACAGGTCGACGTCCTCGTCCCACGACGCCCGGGTCCGGCCCTCCAGGAAGGCGATGAGGTCGGCTTCGACCTCTCCGTGGCTCCGGGGTGTCTGAGCGGGCGTGGTCATGACAGTTGCTCCGTCCGTTCGTAGGTGAAGAACCCGCGGCCGCTCTTGCGGCCGTGGTCGCCCGCCCGGACCTTCCCCAGGAGGAGGTCGCAGGGGCGGCAGCGTTCGTCGCCGGTGCGTTCGTGCAGGACCCACAGGGAGTCGACGAGGTTGTCCAGGCCGATCATGTCCGCGGTCCGCAACGGCCCCGTCCGGTGACCGAGGCAGCCGACCATGAGCGCGTCGACGTCCTCCGCGCTGGCGGTGCCCTCCTGGACCACCCGGGCGGCGTCGTTGATCATCGGGTGCAGCAGGCGGCTGGTGACGAACCCCGGCGCGTCGGACACGACGACGGACTCCCTGCGCAGCGTGCGCAGCAGGCCGTCGAGGGCGTCCAGTGTGTGCTGGGAGGTCCGCGGGCCCCGGACGACCTCGACCGTGCGGATCAGGTAGGGCGGGTTCATGAAGTGGGTGCCCACCACCTCGCCGGGGCGGGGATGGTACCCGGCGAGGTCGTCCACGGGGATGGACGAGGTGTTGGTGATCAGGACCGTGCCCGGCCTGGTCCTGGCGCCCACCTCCGTGAGGAGCGCCGCCTTGGTGTCCTGGTCCTCGGTGACGGCCTCGATGACGACCGTGGCCTCGGCCGCGGAGTCCAGCGAGGTGGTGGTGTCGAGCCCACCGGGCTCCACCCCGTCCGGAAGGGCTCCCATCAGCTGGGCGACGCGCCCGTGGTGCCCGATCCTGGCGCGTGCCCCGTCGAGGGCGGCCTGGTCGACGTCGACCAGCGTCACGGGCACGCCGTGGCCGAGCGCGAGGGAGGTGATCCCGGCGCCCATGGTGCCGGCCCCGAGCACCGTGATCCGGTGCCCGTCCGGGCGCGGCGCCGCCTCTCGTGTGGGCATCATGGCCTCCTGTGGTCTGTGCGGGGGTCGGGGCGCGGTACGCGGATGCGGGGAGGGCCGTTCACAGGCCGCGCTCCGACAACCAGTCGTGCAGCGTCCGGGCGACGATGTCGGCGTGGTCCTCCAACATCGTGAAGTGGTCGCCGGGAACGGTGATCCGCTCGTGCGGGGGCGCCCAGCTGAACGGGGGGATGGGGACCCCGTCCCGGTCGGTGATGGGGTCCTCCGGGCGCAGGACCACCGAGGGCGCCGCGACGGGCCCGGGGCGTACGTCGGCGAACAGCCGCATGTAACGGCCCATCGCGGTGAGGCGGGCGCTGTCGACGATGCCCAGGGCGCCGCCGCGCTGGAGCATCTGGGCCTCCGTGGTCGGCAGGACCGCCTCGTCGTCCGGGTGGGGCGGGTCCAGGAGGGCCAGGGCCGCCGGGCGCGCACCGCGTTCCTCCAGGAGTTCGGCCACGGCGTGCGCGACCAGCCCTCCGGAGGAGCGGGAGACGAGGACGAAGGGGCGCCCGTCGGCACAGCGGGCGACGGCGTCGGCCTGCGCCGACAGGGCCGCCGCCAGCGTGTCCGGCAGCGGTTCGCCGTCCCGGAAGCCCGGATGGGGGACGACCACGACCTCCCGCAGCCCGCGCACGCCGCCGGCGAACCTCGCGAACTCCTGGGGGCCGGAGGCCAGGACGATGGACGGCAGGCACACCAGGAGGGAGGTGTCGGCCTCCTTGCTCGACAGCACGACCGGACCGCGGGCGCTGACGTGGCCCTCCGCCTCGGAGAAGCCGGGGCGCACCAGCCCGGCCGCGTCCAGCAGCCGCATCCCCTCGGCGGTCCTGCCCTGGCGGCAGAACTCCTCGAAGAGCGTGACCAGGCTGTCCGGCGTCCGCGCCTCGTCCGCCCCGGGGGCCTCCGCCGCCTCGCGCGGCCGAGGAGCCGACCCGTCCGAACCGGGCAGGCTCTCCAGGAGGAAATCCGCCACGGCCGCGGGCGTGGGGTACTTGAACGCCAGCCCCGCGGGCAGGCGCAGGCCGGTCAGGGAGCGCAGCTGGTTGCGGAGTTCGACCGCGGTGAGCGAGTCGAAGCCGATCTCCAGGAAGTCCCGGTCGGCCGCCACGTCCTGCGGGGCGGAGTGCCCGAGCACCTCGGCCGTGGCGTCCCGGACGAGGTCGAGGACCAGTTGCCGCCGCTGTCGGGCGTCCGCCCCGGCCAGGCGGCGGCGCAGGCCCTCGGAGTCGACCGCCTGCCCCGCCGCCCTGCGGCGCGGTCTGCGGACCAGGCCGCGCAGCATGGTCGGGACGTCACCACCGCGCAGGCCGCGCGCGGACATGGCGGGGATGTCCAGCGGAACCGCGAGCAGGTGGGCCGCCCCGTCCGCCAGTGCCTCGTCGAACAGTTCGACCCCGCGCTCGTCGGCGATCTGCTCGGCGATGCCCATGCGCGCGTACCGGTGCAGGTCCGTCTCGCCCAGGTGGGCCGTCAGTTGGCTGCGCTGGGCCCACATGCCCCAACCGATGGTGGTCGCCGGGAGACCGCTGGCGCGGCGCCGATGCGCCAGGGCGTCCAGATAGGCGTTGGCCGCCGCGTAGTTGGCCTGACCGGGGTTGCCCAGGGTGCTGGCCGCGGAGGAGAACAGCACGAACTCGCGCAGGTCCAGGTCGCGGGTGAGTTCGTGCAGGTTGATCGAGGCGTCCACCTTGGGGCGCATCACGTGGTCGACGTGGTCGGTGGTCAGCGCCGTGAAGACGGCGCCGCCAACGGTGCCCGCGATGTGCACGACCGATCGCAGCGGCCGGTCGTCGGGGACGGACTCGATCACCGCGCGCAGCGCGTCCCGGTCCGCGGCGTCGCAGGAGGCGAAACTCAGCGTGGCCCCGAGCGCGCTCAGCTCGGACCGGAGTTCGTCGGGAGTGCCCTCACGTCCGGTCCGGCTGACCAGGAGCAGGTTCCGGGCCCCGCATTCGACGACGAGGTGGCGGGCCACCACGCCCCCGACGGTGCCGTTGGCCCCGGTGACCAGCACCGTGCCGTCCGACCCCAGGTCCAGCGGCTCCCTCTTCTGGGGGGCGGCGCGTGTGAGCCTGGGAACCAGCGGTTTCCCCTCGCGCAGGGCCACCTGGGGCTCCTCGCCTGCCATGACCGCCGCCACCAGGGGCGCCGCCGTCGCGGCGTCGTCCACGTCGATGATCGCGCACCTGCCGGGGAACTCCATCTGCACGGTGCGGACCAGCCCCCACAGGGGGGCGTGGTCCAGATCGGGGACGTCATCCCCTTCGGCGGCCGCGACCGCCCCCCGGGTGACCAGGACCAGGGGAGTCTCCTCGGCACCGTCGTCGGCGAGCCACTCCTGGAGCAGGTCCAGGGCCCGATAGGTGGCGGCGTGGGCTGCCTCGGCCGTTCCCTCGGGCGGGGACGCCGCGAAGGGAACGAGCACGGCCGCCGGCGCGACCGTCCCTGCGGCCAGGGCCCCACGCAGTGCCGTGAGGTCGGCGTGGGCCGTGACCGGGTGTCCCGCTCCCGCGAGGTGGTCGGCGAGGCCGAGCGGGTCGGGCCCTAGGAGGGCCAGCTCGTCGGGGGGAGCATCGGGGCCGAACGCGCCGCTCGGCGCGGTCCACTCGACCCGGAACAGGTCGTCACCTCCCGTACGGGTGGCGGCCGCCAGCTGCGCGGGGGTGATCGGACGTGTCACCAGCGATCCCACCGTGGCGACCGGCCGTCCGGAGGGGTCGGAGAGGTCCAACGAGACCGAGTCCGCTCCGGTCCGGCGCACACGGACCCGGACGTGTGCTGCCCCGGCGGCGTGCAGGGTGACGTCCGACCAGGTGAAGGGGAGCCCTGCCGACTCCGCCAGGCTCGCACCGCCGCCCGCGTCCGTGACGAAGGGCAGCGCAAGGGGGTGCTGGGAGGAGTCCATCAAGGCGGGGTGGATACCGAAGTCGGCGGAACCGGGCTCCTCGGCGGCGGGCAGGCGGACCTCCGCGTAGAGGTCGTCGCCGTCCCGCCAGGCGGCGCGCATGCCGGTGAAGACCGGGCCGAAGGCGTTGCCGAGTGCGGTGACACGGGGGTAGAAGTCCTCGACCGGCACGGGCAGGGCTCCGGAGGGCGGCCAGGGCTGCGAAGTTTCGGTGTTCTCGGGCACCGCGAGCGCCCGCGTGAGCAGGCCGGCGGCGTGGTGGGTCCAGCTGCCTTCGTCCCCGCCGGAGGCCCTGGAGTGCACGGACAGTGGACGGGCCCCCGCGGCGTCGGGCGCACCGACCCTGAGCTGGATCTGCACACCGCCCATGGCCGGCATCTCCAGCGGCGCGTGCAGCACCAGCTCCTCCACCTGCGGGAATCCGACCCGGTCGCCCGCGTGCAGCGCCATCTCCAGGAAGGCGGTTCCGGGGAGCAGAACCATGCCAAGGACGACGTGGTCGGCGATCCAGGGGTGGGTGTCCAGCGCGATTCGCCCTGTGAACAGGTGTTCGTCGGAGTCGGCGAGGGACACGGCGGCGCTGAGCATGGGGTGGTCGGCACTGGTCAGGCCCGCGCGGTCCACCTGTCCGCCCACCGGGGCCGAAGCCCAGTGGCGGGCATGCTGGAACGCGTAGGTCGGCAGATCGACCTCACGCCGCAGCCCGAAGACCCGTGTCCAGTCCACGGCGACACCGTGGACGTACGCCTGTGCCACCGAGGCGAGGAAGCGGTCGGCACCGCCCTCGTCCCGGTACAGGGTGGGGAGCACTACGGCGTCCTCCGCCCCGGCGTCCTCACGGGTGTCCTGGAGGGCGGAGCCGAGCACGGGGTGCGGGCTGATCTCAAGGAACGCGGTGTGTCCGTGGTCGGTCAGGGACCGGACGGCCTCCTCGAACCGGACGGGGTGGCGCAGTCCCCGGTACCAGTGGTCGGCGTCGACGGGGGCGTCTCCCAGCGGTCCCCCCGTCAAAGACGAGTAGACGGGGACGTCCGGCCGCCGGGGGGCGATGTCGGCGAGCGCGGTGAGGATCCGTTCGCGCAGCCGTTCGACGTGCGGGGTGTGCGACGCGTACTCCACCGGGATCAGACGGGCCTGCACCCCCTGGCTCTCGTATTCCTTGACCAGCCGTCGCACCCCTTCCGGGTCGCCCGCGACCACCGTGGCGGCGGGGCCGTTGAGGGCGGCGACGTGGACGGATTCGGCGAGATCGTCCAGCCGTCCGCGGACCTCGTCGGCCCCGAGGGCGATCGAGGCCATCGCGCCGGTGCCGGCCAGCTCCAGGACCGCCCGGCTCCGCAGTGCCACGACCCCGGCCGCGTCCTCCAGGGACAGCGCCCCGGCCACGCACGCGGCCGCGATCTCGCCCTGTGAGTGGCCGACAACCGCGCTCGGCTCGACTCCGTGCGACCGCCACAACTCGGCGAGCGACACCATCACCGCCCACAGAGCCGGTTGGACCACGTCGTCGCTCTCCAGGGGCGGGGCCCCCTCCTCACCTCTGAGCACGGCGGACAGCGACCAGTCCACGAACAGGGACAGCGCCCGTTCGCAGTCGGCCATGCGTGCGGCGAACACTGGGGACGAGGCCATCAGCTCAACGGCCATGCCCTCCCACTGGGACCCCTGCCCCGGGAAGACGAAGACCGTGCGCCGGGGCGAGAGGGGAGCGGTGCCCCGGGCGACGGCGGTGTCGGGAACGGCCTCGGCGAGGGAACGCAGACCCCGAAGGAGGCTGTCGCGGTCCGCCGCCGTCACGGCGGCCCGGTGCTCGAAGGCGGTGCGCGTGGTCGCCAGGGACAGGCCGACGTCGGCGGGGGCGAGTCCTGGACGCTCCGCCAAGTGGTCGTACAGGCGCCGGGCCTGGGAGCGCAGGGCCGCCTCGGTGCGCCCGCCGAGCACCCACGGCACCGCGGGCGTCTCCAGAAGCGCGAGTGCGTCGGTCCCCGTCGGGGCGTCCGGGTGCTCGGGTCCGGCCGGTGCTTCCTCGAGGACCACATGGACGTTGGTGCCGCTCACACCGAACGAGGACACGGCGGAGCGGCGCGGGTGGCCGGTCTCCGGCCACGGCTCGGCCCTGGTCAGCAGCGCGAGGGCACCGGAATCCCAGTCCACGTGCGGGCTGGGCTCGGCTACGTGCAGGGTGCGGGGCAGGGTCGCGTTCCGCATCGCCATGAGGGCCTTGATGACACCTCCCACACCGGCGGCCGCCCCGGAGTGGCCGATGTTGGACTTCAGGGATCCCACCCTGACGGGGCTCTTCGCGGACCGGTCCCGGCCGTAGGTCGCCAACAGAGCGTTGGCCTCGATGGGGTCGCCCAGGGTCGTCCCCGTGCCGTGCGCCTCCACCAGGTCGACGTCCCCGGGGGCGAGACGGGCGTCGGCCAGGGCGGCGCGGATCACCCGCTGCTGGGCCAGGCCGTTGGGTACCGCGAGTCCGCTGCTGGCCCCGTCCTGGTTCACGGCGCTGCCGCGCAGGACTCCGAGGACACGGCGCCCGTTGCTCCGCGCGGTGCTCAGTCGTTCCAGGAGGAGCATTCCGGAGCCCTCGGACCAACTCGTGCCGTCGGCGGTCGAGGAGAACGCCTTGCACCGGCCGTCGGGGGCCAGACCTCGCTGGCGGCTGAAGGACACCCAGGGCCCCGTGTCGGCGTACACGCTCACGCCACCGGCCAGCGCCAGGTCGCACTCCCCCGCGCGCAGGGACCCGGCGGCCAGGTGCAGGGCGACGAGGGAGGACGAGCAGGCGGTGTCGACGGTGAAGGCGGGCCCCTCCAGTCCGAGGCTGTAGGCCACCCGGCCGGCCGCCACAGCGGGCATGACGCCGGTGAGCAGGTACCCCTCCAGCTCCTCACCCGCGTACTGGATGGGCGGGCCGTAGGGTTGGGCGACCAGGCCCAGAAACACCCCGGTCGATGTGCCGCGCAGGGTGGCAGGGTCCATACGGGCGTGCTCGACGGCCTCCCAGGAGGTCTCCAGCGCGATCCTCTGCTGAGGGTCCATGGCGGTCGCCTCGCGCGGGCTGATGCCGAAGAAGGAGGCGTCGAACCCGGCGGCGCCGTGCAGGAAACCGCCCTTGCGCAGGTAGCTGGTACCGGGTGTGTCGGAGTCACCGTTGAACAGGGCGTCCAGGTCCCAGCCGCGGTCGGTGGGAAAGTCCGAGAGCCCCTCCCCGCCTCGCTCGACCAGCTCCCACAAGCTCTCGGGGGAATCCACGCCGCCCGGATAGCGGCAGCCGATGCCGACCACGGCGATCGGCTCGTGCCGGCGGTCCTCCAGTTCGTCGATGCGGTCGCGTGCGTGGCGCAGGTCGAGTGCGAGTCGACGCGCCAGTTCCTGGAACCTGTCCTCTTGTGTCATCAGTGGCCCACTCCGAGTTCAGAACGTGCGTCGACTACGAGATCCCGAATTCCCTACCGATGAGCTCGATGAGGTCGTCATCCTTGGCGCCCTCCAGCTCCCCGACCTCAGTGCCCTTCCCTCCGTGCGTCCTGTCCGCGGCCAGCGTGTCCAGCAGGTCACGGAGTCCGTGCTCCATCCGGTCGCGCCCGGCCTCGTCCAGTTCCGCGGAGGTCAGGGCGGACCGGAGCCGGGCCAGGGCCGTGGTCGGGTCGGCGGCGGTCTCCTCTCCGGAGGCGAGCAGCCGGGAGAGCAGGTGCCGTGCCAAGGCCACCGGGGTGGGATGGTCGAATGCGACGGTGACGGGCAGTTCGAGTCCTGTGGCCTCGTTCAGGGCGTTGCGCAGTCGCACGGCTCCCAGGGACGTTCCTCCCGCGTCCACGAACCCGCGCCGATCGTCGACCCGTTCGGGGGACACGAAGCCCAGCACGGCCGCGACGTGTTCGCGGACCAGGGCGAGCACGGCGTCCTCGCGTTCGCGCCGTGACAGCTCGGACAGTGCGGGCGGACGGCCCGCACCGGATGGGACGGTCGGAGCGGACCCGGGCTCCTCGGACCGCGGGGCCGCGGACCGGGGCGCGGGATCCAACCAGTAGACCTGGCGTTGGAAGGGGTAGGTGGGCAGGTCGACCGCGTGCGGTGCGTCCGACGCGTACACCGTCGCCCAGTCGGGTTCGACCCCGCACACCCACGCCTCGCCGAGGGCGGCGGAGAACTCCTGGGGGCCGCAGGCGGCACCGCGGAAGGAGCCGAGCGCAGCCGCCCCTCCGCTTCCGCGGACGGACTCCACCGTCTGCTGGACGCCGACCGTGAGGACCGCGCGCGGTCCCATCTCCAGGAACGTGGTGTGCTCGTCGGCCGCCATGGAGCGCACCGCCTCTTCGAACAGCACGGTCCGGCGGATGTTGCGGTACCAGTACTCGGCGTCCATGGCGGTGCCGTCGATCCTGGTCCCGTGCACCGTGGAGTAGAGCGGCACATGCCCCGGCCCCGGCCGGGCACCGGCGAGCGCGGGCAGGAGCTCCCCGCGCAGGGCGTCGACCTGCGGGGAGTGCGCGGCGAAGTCCGCCGCGACGGGGAAGGAGAGGATCCCCTCCCGCGCGCACAGGTCGGACAGCTCGCCCAGCGCCTCCGCCTCCCCGGCGACCACGACGGTGCTGGGGCCGTTGTGGGCGGCCGTGTCCAATCGTCCCGTCCAGGGCGCCAGCGAGGGCGGCTCCTGCCCCGGTCTCAGTTGCAGGGCCAGCATCCCGCCGCCGCCCACCAGCGGGAGGACGAGCCTGCTGCGCAGGGCCACCACCGCGGCGGCGTCCTCCAGGGTCAGGATGCCCGCGACGTGCGCGGCGGCGATCTCCCCCTGGGAGTGGCCGACCACGGCGGACGGCTCGACGCCGTGGGACCGCCACAGCCGGGCGAGGGAGACCATGACCGTGAACAGCAGCGGCTGGGCCACGTCGGGGCGGCTGGTGTCGGGGGCGTCGGGGCCACCGCGCAGCGCGGCCGTCACCGACCAGTCGAGGTGGGGGTCCAACGCCTTCTCGCACTCGTGGACGCTCTCCGCGAAGACCGGGTGGGCGGCCAGGAGCGCACTCAGGTCCGGTGCCTCTCCGAGCGCCCCCTGACCAGGGAAGACGAACGCGACGCGCGGCTCGGCCGTGGCGTGCCCGCGGATCAGGCCCGGCGCCGGCCTGCCCTCGGCGAAGAGCTCCAGCGTGGTCAGAGCCTCCTCACGGTCACCGGCCAGGAGCGCGGCCCGGCGGGAAAACCGGGACCGGGTGGTGGCGAGGGACCATCCCGCCTCCCGCACCGTGATCCCGGGTTCGGCGCGCAGCCGCCGGGCCAGGCGGTCCGCCTGTTCCCGCAGCGCGTCCTCGGTGCGCGCTGACAGCACCCACGGGACGGGGTCCGTTCCCCCGTCCGACCGCTGCGGTGCGACCGGGACCTCGGATGCCTGCTCGATGATCATGTGCGCGTTGGTGCCGCTCATCCCGAAAGAGGACACCCCGGCGCGGCGGGGACGGCCGGTGTCCGGCCACGGGCGTGCCTCGGTCAGCAGCCGGACCCCGCTTCCGGACCAGTCCACCAGGGATGTGGGGGTGTCCGAGTGCAGGCTCGTGGGCAGGACACCGTGGCGCAGCGCCATGACGGCCTTGATGACACCGCCGACCCCGGCTGCGGTCTGGGCGTGGCCGATGTTGGACTTGAGGGAACCCAGCCACAGCGGTCGGTCCTCGGCGCGCCCCGGACCGTAGACCTCGATGAGCGCCTGCGCCTCGATCGGATCACCGAGCCTGGTACCCGTCCCGTGCGCCTCCACCATGTCGATGTCGCCGGGGGCGAGTCCGGCGTCCTCCAGGGCACGCCGGATGACCCGCTGCTGGGAGGGCCCGTTCGGCGCCATGATGCCGTTCGACGCCCCGTCCTGGTTGACGGCGCTGCCGCGGATGACCGCCAGGACCGTGCGCCCGTTGCGCCGGGCGTCGGAGAGGCGTTCCAGGACGATCATGCCCGCGCCCTCGGCCCAGCCGGTGCCGTCCGCGTCAGCGGAGAACGCCTTGCAGCGGCCGTCCGGGGCCAGCCCTCCCTGGCGGGAGAACTCCACGAACACCCCCGGGGACGCCATGACACAGGCGCCACCGGCCAGGGCGAGCGAGCACTCCCCGGCGCGCAGGGCCCGGACCGCTTGGTGCAGGGCCACCAGCGACGCCGAGCATGCCGTGTCGATGGTCAGTGCCGGCCCCGTCAGCCCCAGGGTGTAGGAGATCCGGCCGGAGGCGACGCTGGTCAGTGACCCGGTGAGGGCGAAGCCGTCGGAGGAGGCGTCCACGAGTCGGGGACCGTACTCCTGGGGCATGGTGCCCACGAACACGCCGGTCTCGGTCCCCGCGAGGGAGAAGGGGTCGATCCCGGACCGTTCCACCGCCTCCCAGGCGGTTTCCAGGAGCAGTCTCTGCTGGGGGTCTGTCGCCACCGCCTCACGAGGGGAGACACCGAAGAACTCCGCGTCGAAGGAGGCGGGAGCGTCGAGGAAACCGCCCTCACCGGTCGAGGAGCGGGGCGAGTCGCCGCTGAACAGGTCCTGGAGGTCCCACCCGCGGTCCGTGGGGAAGGGCCGCACGACGTCGCGCCCCTCGAAGACCAGGTCCCACAGCGCCTCGGGCGAATCGGCGCTTCCGGGGAAGCGGCAGCCCATGCCGACGACGGCGATCGGGTCGGACTCGGTGAGGCCGTCCAGTTCGCCCCGCAGTCGTGCGTTCTCCTTCAGCGCGGTTCGTAGGGCCGCGACCAAACGTGTGTCCTCAGTGGTCAACTGCCGTCTCCTGTTCTCCGTGATTCGGGTGCCCCCGCCCGTGGAGGGCCAAGGTGACGAGTTCCTCCACCCCCATCGCGTCGATGCCGCCGTCCTGGGCGTCGGTGCGGTGCCCCGTTCCCGCGGGCTCCTCCGCGCCGGTGTCCGCCGAGCGTCCCCGAGGGGACGCTTCCGGGAAGAGCCGTTCCAGGAGGAGCGAGGCCAGGGCACGCGGGGTGGGGTGGTCGAAGACGGCGGTGGCGGGGACGCGGACGCCGGTGGCCCCGCTCAAGCGGTTGCGCAGTTCGACTCCGGTCAGGGAGTCGAGGCCGAGAGCGGTGAACGGGCTGTCGGGGTCGATGCGCGACGCACCGACGCCGGGGTCGTGGCCAAGGACGGTAGCGGTCTGGGAGCGGACCTCGACCAGGACCGCCCTCTCCCGCTCGGCCTCGGGCAGGGACGTGAACCGGCTCGCGGGACCGGTCGCGGGCGTGGCCTCGGCGGAGGTGGCGGGGCCCGGTCCGGCCAGGTCGCGCAGGACCGGAGTGTCCACGCCGTGAGAGGTGTCCAGCAGGGCGGGCACGCTGTTGGCCAGGTCCCACCACAGTGCGGTGTCGAACGCGGCCAGCGCGTCCTCGGGCCTCATCGGCGCGAGTCCGTGACGGCTCAGGGCGGCCAGTCCGATGTCGTCCAGGTGCCCGGTCATGCCGCTGGACTCCGCCCACAGCCCCCATGCCAGGGAGGTCGCGGGCAGTCCGCGCTCACGGCGGTGGTGGGCCAGGGAGTCGCAGAAGACGTTGGCGGCGGCGTAGTTGGCCTGGCCCGGGTTGCCCAGGACCCCCACGGCCGAGGAGAACAGGACGAAGGAGCCCAGGTCCGCGTCGGCGGTCAGTTCGTGGAGGTTCCAGGCAGCGTCGACCTTGGGTCGCAGGACCCGTTCGACCTGTTCCTGGGTGAGGGAGGTGACGGTGGCGTCGTCGAGCACACCGGCGGTGTGCACCACGGCGCCCAGGGGTCGGTCGGCGGGGACGCCCGCGACCAAGGCGGCCAGGGCCGACCGATCCGCGGCGTCGCAGGCGGCGACGGTGACGCGGGCACCCAGCGACTCCAGTTCCGCGGTGCGCTCCGCCTGCCCCTCGGCCCCGGGGCCGCTGCGGCTGATCAACAGCAGGTCGCGCACGCCATAGCCGGTGACCAGGTGGCGGGCCATCCTGTGGCCCAGGGTCCCGGTGCCACCGGTGATCAGGACCGTGCGGTCCTGGGGGAAGGGCGCGGGCACGGTCAGCACCAGCTTGCCCACGTTGTCACCGCGCTGCAGGGAGCGCAGGGCGTCCTGGGCATGTCGCAGATCGTGGACGGTGACGGGCGGCGGTGAGACGGCACCGCCGACCAGCAGCTCCATGATCCGTCCGAGCATCTGTCCGATCCGCTCAGGGGACACGTCAGGCAGGTTGAACGCCTGGTAGTCGCGCCCGGGGTGGACGGCGCCGACCTCTTCCACATCACGGATGTCGGTCTTGCCCATCTCCACGAAGCGGCCGCCGGGACCGCCGCCGTCGCCCGGGGAACGCAGCAGCCGCAGGGAGGCGTCCACGAACTTCCCGCTGAGCGAGTTGAGGACCACGTCCATGCCGCGTCCACCGTTGGCGGCGCGCAGCCGTGCTTCGAACTCCAGGTCACGGGAAGAGGACAACCGGTCCTCGGTGAGCCCGTAGGCCTCCAGGCCCGCCCACTTGCGCGGACTGGCGGTACCGAACACGCGCGCGCCCATATACTGGGCCAGCTGCACAGCGGCCATGCCCACACCGCCCGCGGCGGCGTGCACCAGGACGCTCTCTCCGGGCCGGACCGCGGCCATGTCGACGAGGCCGTAGTAGGCGCTCAAGAAGATGACGGGCACCGCAGCCGCCTGCTCGAACGTCCAGTCGTCGGGAAAACGGACGAGCTTGCGGGCGTCGGCGACCGCGATCGGGCCGAACGCTCCGTCGAACATGCCCGTCACCCGGTCGCCCGGGGCCAAGTCCGCGACCTCGGCGCCGGTCTCCAGGACGATCCCGGCACCCTCGATGCCCATCCCGGTCTCGCCTTCGACCAGGCCGAGGGCGACCACGACGTCGCGGAAGTTCACCCCGGCGGCGCGGACGGCTACCCGCACCTCATACGGCCCCAGCGGCAGAGCGGCCCTGTTGGCTCGGACCAAGCCCAGGTCGGCCAGGGAACCGGGGCGGCCGGTGTCCAGGCGCCAGGGCGTCCCCGGAAGGACGAGGTCACCGTCGGGCCCCGCCTTGGCCAGTCGGGGCACCAGGACGGTACCCGAGCGCAGCGCAAGCTGGGGTTCCCCCAGGCTGACGGCGCCGGCCATCACTCGGTGGGAGTCGTCGGAGCCGTCGGAGTCGACGATCACCAGGCGGCCGGGGTGCTCGCGCTGGGCGACCCGCAGCAGACCCCACACCGGGGCCGCCGCCAGTCCGATGATCCGAGCGCCCGGCGCGGTGGCTACCGCCCGCCAGGTCACGACGACCAACCGCGCGTGCTCGGTGCGGGGGTCCGCCAGCCAGGACCGGACGGTTTTCAGAGCGGCGTCCAAACCCTGCCGGACGGCACCGGGGACCGGATCCTCCTCCGAGTAGACCAGTTCGGCGGGCAGCTCGGTGTAGACCAGCGGCGGTATGTGGCCGTCGAGGTCGAGTTCGTCCAAACCGGGGGTGCGGGTGGGAACGGCCTGCGCGGGGTCCGGTGCCGGAGCCTTCTCCCACACGAGTTCGTAGAGGCCCGGCAGCTCCGCGGCGTCGCGCGGCGGCAGGGCGTCCTCGTCCAGCGGCCGCATGACGAGTTCTTCGACGGCCACCATGACGGTCCCGTCCCCATCGGTCAGGTGCAGGCGGTACCGGTCGGGCCCGAGCACGGTGACGTGCACGCGCGCCCGCGTGGGGGCATCCGCCCCGACCGCGCGAACACGCACCCCGGACCAGGCGAAAGGCACCAGGGGGACACTGTCGGCGGACTCCCCGTGGAGGAGGACGGCGTGCAGCGCCGCGTCCACCAGCGCGGGGTGAGGGCCGTGGAAGACACCTCCGATGTACGCGGCCGCAGGTATCTCCGCCTCGGCGAAGAGCTCATCGCCGTGCCGCCACACATTTCGCAGGCCCTGGAAGACAGGCCCGTAGGAGTACCCGCGCCCGGCAAGGCTCTCGTAGTCGGGTCGCACGGACGCGGAGTCGGCCCTCACCGGGGGCCACGGAACCACCGCGGCGTCCGTGGACCCCGTGTCGGGCTCCCCCTCCCTCTCCAGGGAACCCGAAGCATGTCTGGTCCACAGGGCGTCCGGGCCATCGTCGGGGCGTGCGTGCACGCTCACCCGGCGCCGACCGGTCTTGGCGTCCCCGTCCACAGTGACCTGGAGGAGGACGTCACCGCCCCGATGCAGCACCAGGGGCGCCTCCAGGACCAGATCGGCCACTGTGGGGGTCCCCGTGCGCGCGGCCGCGTGCGCTACCAACTCCACCAGCGCCGTGCCGGGAACGACGACCCGCCCCCAGAGTCCGTGATCGCGCGCCCACGGTTGCCCCGCCAGGCCGATGCGGCCGGTGAACACGGTCCGCCCGTCCGCCAGTTCCAGACCTTCGTCGAGCGGCGCCACGGTGCGCCGCCCTGGCGGCTCCGCCGGAGCCGCCAGGGCGTCCGCCCAGTGGCGTTCGCGCCGGAACGGGTCGTCGGGGACGGTCACGGGGGCGCCCTCGTCCGCGACGCCCTCCAGCACCACGTGCGCGTTGGTGCCGCTGATCCCGAAGGAGGACACCGCGGCCCTGCGGGGCCTGCCCGTGTCCGGCCAAGCCTCGGCCTCGCGCAGCAGGCGCACCCCGCTGCCGTCCCACTCCACCTTGTCCGTGGGCCGGTCGACGTGCAGTGTCCGAGGCAGCCGCCCATGCCGCAGCGCCTCCACCATCTTGATCACTCCGGCAACCCCGGCCGCGGCCTGGGAGTGCCCGAGGTTGGACTTGAGCGAGCCCAACCGCAGGTCCTCGTCGGAGTCGCCGCGCGCCCGCCCGTACACCGAGATCAGTGCCTTGGCCTCGATCGGGTCGCCCAACCGGGTGCCGGTGCCGTGCGCCTCCACGGCGTCGACCTCCTCCGGCGACACCCCGGCCGTCGACAGCGCCCGGTGGATCACCCGCTCCTGGGCATCGCGGTTGGGCGCGGTCAACCCGTTGCTGGCGCCGTCGGAGTTGACCGCACTGCCCTTGACCAAGGCCAGGACCGGACGCCCCGCCCGGCGAGCGCGCGAAGCCCGCTCCAGCAACAGCACGCCCGCGCCCTCGGACCAGGCGGTGCCGTCGGCCCCGTCCCCGAAGGCCCGGCAGCGCCCGTCCGGGGACAGGCCGCGCTGGGCGGAGAACTCCAGGAACATGCCCGGAGTGGACATCACGGTGGCCCCTCCGGCCAAGGCCATCTCGCACTCGCCCCGCCGGATGGACTCAGCCGCCTGGTGCAGCGCCACCAGAGAGGACGAGCAGGCAGTGTCGATGGTCAGCGCGGGACCGCGCAGGCCCAGCACGTACGCGATGCGGCCCGAGGCCACGCTCAGGGTGCTGCCGGTGAGCCGGTACCCCCCGTCCTCGCCCGCCCCCCGGTCCGCCAGTCGCGGCCCGTAGTCGCCGGGCATGGCGCCGACGAACACACCGATCTGGCGCTCGCGCAGGTCATCGGCGACCAGCCCGGCCCGGTGGACCGCCTCCCACGAGACCTCCAGCAGCAGCCGCTGCTGGGGGTCCATGGCGTCGGCCTCCCGGGGGCTGATTCCGAAGAAACCGGGGTCGAACAGATCGGCGTCGTAGAGGAACCCGCCCGCGCGGGTGTAGGTGCGCCCGGGGACCCCGGGCTCGGGGTGGTAGATCCCGTCGATGTCCCAACCGCGGTTGTCCGGAAAGTCCCCGATGGCGTCCACACCGGCCTCGACCAGCCTCCACAGCTGTTCGGGGGAGCGCACGCCACCCGGCAGGCGGCAGGCCATCGCGGTGATGGCGATGGGGTCATCGTCGAACACCGCGACGGGTGCGGCGGAGTGGGGGACCCGCGCGGAACGGGAGGGGGCCGTGGCGGCGGGCGCGGCGCTCGCGGTGTGCTCCGGCGTCCGCTCCCCCACCGTGTCGACCAGGAACTCCGTCAGGGCGGCCGGGGTGGGCAGGTCGAACAGGACGGTGTCGTCGAGGCGGACCCCGGTCTCGTCCTCGACGAGGTCCGCGAGTTCGAGCAGCATGATGGAGTCGAAGCCCAGGTCGCGGAAGGCCCGTTGGGCGTCGTCCGTCGGCAGCGAGTCCTGTTCGAGCACCCGCGCCGTGAGCGCCGCCACCAGATCCCCTGTGCCGCCTCCAGCGGAGACCGGCTCCGGTTCCGGAGCGGTCGTCGGCCGGTCGGCGGCCTCCGGACGGGCGGCGGGCGCCGTCGTGTCCGGCCAGAACCGGACGCGCTGGAAAGCGTACGTGGGCAGGTCGATCCGGTGTGCGCCCGTTCCGCGGAAGAGCGCGCCCCAGTCGATGTCCACTCCGACGGTGAAAGCGCGTGCGGCGGCCGTGAGCAACCGGGCCTGGTCGCCGTCGCCGCGGCGCAGGGTCTCCAGCGCCACACCCTCGACTCCGGCCGCCGCCAGGGTGCGCTCGATCCCGAAGGACAGCACGGGGTGCGGCCCGACCTCGACGAACGTGGTGTGTCCGGACGCGGCGGCCGCGCGCACCGCGTCGGCGAACCGGACGGTCCCGCGCAGGTTCCGGTACCAGTACTCGGCGTCCAGCCCGGGCCGATCCGGGTCGACCGGCTGCCCGGTCAGGGTGGAGAGGAACGGCACCCGCGCGGGCCTGGGGACGACCTCTCCGAGCCGCTCCAGCAGGTTCCGGCGGATCCTCTCGACGTGCGCGGAGTGAGAGGCGTAGCCGACGTCCACCAGGGCCCCGTGAACACCGTTGTCGACGCAGTGCTCCACAGCCCGGCGGACCGCCTCCGGGGAACCCGAAACCACGACCGACTCGGGTCCGTTGACGGCGGCCAAGTGCAGGTCCGGGATGCTCTTGGCCAACCGCTCGGCGCGTTCGGGGGTCAGTCCGAGCGAGGCCATGCCGCCGCTCCCCGCCAGGGCGGTCAGCGCACCGCTGCGCAGGGTCACGATCCGCGCGGCGTCCTCCAGCGACAGGATCTCGGCCACGCACGCGGCGGCGATCTCCCCCTGGGAGTGCCCGATCACGGCAGCGGGCTCGACTCCCAGGTCCTCCCACACCTTGGCCAGGGAGACCATCACCGCCCACAGCACCGGCTGGACCACGTCCACCCTGGCGTCGGGTCCGGTGAGCACCGGGGCCCCGGGCTCGCCGCGCAGCACCTGCACCAGTGACCAGTCCACATAGGGTTCCAGGGCCCGTTCGCACACCAGCAGCCGTTTGGTGAACCCGTGGGCGAGGACGCCGTCACCGTCGAGCAGGTCGCGGGCCATCCCCTCCCACTGGCCTCCCTGCCCCGGGAAGACCAGGACCGGCCGGGACCGCGCGGTTCCGGCCGGCACCGGCCCGGGCAGCACGGAGTCCATCTCGCGCGAGCCGTCACCGCCCGCGGCGAAGATGACGGCGCGGTGTTCCAGCACCGCACGCGTGGTGGCCAAGGAGAGTCCCACATCGTGCGCGCGCAGCCCAGGGCGGGCCGAAACGAAGAAGTGCAGCGCCGAGGCCTGGGCGCGCAGCGCCTCCTCGGAGCGGGCCGACAGCACCCACGGGACGGGATCGAGGGTCCTCTCCCCTCCTGCCGGTTCGGGCCGGTCGGCCTTGAGCGGCGGCGGCGGGCCGAGAACCAGGTGGCAGTTGGTGCCGCCCATGCCGAAGGAGGACACGCCGGCCAGCGGGGCGTCCGTGGGCCAGGGCTCGCGCTGGGTCTGCGGGTTGAGCCGCAGCGCCTCCAGATCGATGTTCGGGTTGGGTTCGGCGAAGTTACGGGTGGGCGGCAGCTGTCCGTGGGCCAGGCTCAGCACCGTCTTGGCCAAGCCGACGATGCCCGCGGCGCCCTCCAGGTGGCCGACGTTGGTCTTGGCCGAGCCCACGCACAGAGGCTCCTCCCTGCCGGGGGCGAAGACCGCGCCGAGCGCCGCGGCCTCCACCGGGTCTCCGGCCGGGGTGCCCGTACCGTGCAGTTCGACATAGCCCACCTGGGCCGGGTCCGCCTGGGCCCGCCGCAGCGCCGCGCGCAGGACGGCCTCCTGTCCTCGGGAGTCGGGGCGCGCGAGGTAGGAGGTCTGGCCCGAGTTGTTGACCGCACTGCCGCGCAGGACCGCGTGGACCGGGTCACCGTCGGCAAGGGCGCGATCGAGCGGCTTGAGTACCACTACGGCGCCGCCCTCGCCCCGCGCGTACCCGTTGGCGCGTGCGTCGAAGGTGTAGCAGTGCGCGTCCGGGGAGAGCCCTCCGAAACTGGCGACGCTCTCGGTGCTCTCCGGAACGAGGATGAGGTTGACCCCGCCGGCCAGGGCCATACCGCACTCGCCCCGGCGCAGGCTTTCCATGGCCACGTGCACGCTGACGAGGGACGAGGACTGTCCGCTGTCCACGGTCAGGCTGGGTCCGGACAGACCGAGGGCGTAGGAGACCCGGTTGGCGATCATGCCGCGCTGGGTTCCCGCGAGCGAGTGGTGGGTGATGCCGCCACGCACGGCACGCTGTTGCAGGAGGCCGTAGTCGGTGGCGATGGCACCGGTGAACACACCGGTGTCGCTGCCCCGCAGGAGGTCCGGCGCCATACGGGCGCGTTCCACGGCCTCCCAGCTCAGCTCCAGCATGAGACGCTGCTGCGGGTCCATGGCCAATGCCTCGCGCGGCGAGACCCCGAAGAACCCGGCGTCGAAGTCCTCGGCCCGGTCGAGGTATCCGCCCCAGTAGGAGTCGCGTGTGGGAGAGGTGACGCCGAGCCTCTCAGGGGGAGCGGAGATCGACTCCCGGCTCTCGCACAGCAGGCGCCAGAAAGCCTCCGGAGTCGACGCGCCAGGGAGCCGGAGGGCGAGTCCGACCACCGCGATCGGTTCGTCAGCCCCAGGAGTCGTCCGCGCACCCTCTACCATCGTCGTCTCCGATCTCACGCCGCCGGCGCCGCTCCGTGCGCGGTGTGCCAAAGAGCCGCCTCTCAGCGAGCTTCAGGTGCAGATGCACGAACTACCGCTGTGTGCTCGGACAGGCCAGGAATGATCGATTAGTGGTCCGCCCCCGTACACAACTGTTGGAGAAGCGGGGGTTTCTGTCAGGTCCCGGGGAGAGAGGAAGGGCACTAGTGGCCATAGCACGCGCCTCATCCCCGGAAGGCTGGCTACGACACTAACGAACCCGTCCACAGATGGACAGTCCACCCTCAAGGAACAATTGACCCACCACTCACCATGCCACGCTTTCGGACATCAACCCGAAGGATGGTACTCACTGTTCACAGCGTGTGCCAATGAGAACTTCCTTTTCGGTCATTGATTCTCGGAATTCTGGACGAGCTCGTAATCAGTGACCACTCCCACAAAAGCGCTTGAGCCCGGTGTCCGCCGGACACCGGGCTCAAGCGCTGGAGTACGCACACGTCAGTCACCGTGGCGTGCACGTACTTCGGCCACGTATTCAGAGGCCAACTGCGGGTCCAGCAGCCACTTGCCGTAGTCCGGCGAATAGTCCCACCCCTGGATCCAGCGGTCGGAGACCTCACGGTACTTCGTGGCGGCGGACAGCAGTTCCAGCATCCCCGGGGACATCTCTCCCTGGTCCCACCAGGTGGAGCACATCTCCGACCACTGCTGGTTGTACAGACCGAACTCCCAGAAGCGGTCGAAGGCCGAGACCAGAAACTCCTCGTCGAAGGGCCGGTCCCCGTGCTCGATGATGCTCTCCAGGTAGGCCTTGGCACACCGCGTCGAGTTGTTCCAGCTCTGGCCGACGTAAGGGTCCATCGTCACGACCACGTCGGCCATGCCCAGCACCTTGCCGCCGGAGGGCAGCGTGCCCACCGGGTTGCGGACCTGTGGTGTCAGGTACTCGATCAGGGTGCTGTTCTTGCCGTCGACCAGGACCGCGTCCTTGGCGCGCTCGAAGTACTCCGGGGCGTACCGGCGCAGCAGGTCCTTCATCCGCCGCAGCTGCTCCTCGGGGGCCGGACGGTCGGGCCAGGCGTCCATGGGCCCGCCACGCTTGTCCACCATGAGCAGGTTGTGGCATGGCCCCTCCGGGCCGAGGATCGGGATGAAGAAGATGTTCCCCGCCTCGGCCGCGGTGGCGGACCAGCCGATGTTCTCGTTCTCACCCTCGACTGGCCAGACGTCGTAGATGTGCGCCTGGGCGATCGAACGGGGCCTGGCCCCGGAGAACCGGCTCTCGTCGTAGTCGAAGAGCTGCCCGAGTTCCCCGTGCCCGACCGCCACGACGATCAGGTCGAACATACGGGAGAAATAGTCGAGGTCGGTGACGGTGACACCATGGATGACGACCTTCCCGCCACGGTCCTCGAAGTACTCCAACCAGTCGGCCATCTTGATACGCCGGTCGACCGACACCGCGTAGTCGTTGCCCGTACCGGTCCTCCCGGTCAAGGACATCAGCTCGCCCTTGCCCGGATAGAGGTGGATCGTCTGGTCCCTGATCTGGGGCGCCAGAGCACTCCAGAGGTCGAGGTTGTGCTCCCTCTCGTAATTCAGGGCGGTCGGGAAGGTGAACTGCGAGATCGACGGCTTTCCCGTCCGGATCTCCAGAGAGGACTGCCCCGTGATCACCGTGACGTCGTATCCATGGGTGAGGAGCCCATGGGCCAGGTGCAGGCCGGCGTGGCCCGCACCGACGATAAGGATCTTGCGCATTGTCGCTAACTTTCCTGGGGAATCTGCGGGGCGGTGGGAAGACCGGGGTCCCCCCGTCCGTCAGGCGACGGGCTCGCTGGCGCGGTTGTGCTCCAACGCGTACCTGAGCAGCGTCTTGAGCACCTCACCCCCGGACAGCCGGTTCCGGGCGTCGAAGTCGATGATCGGTACCTCAGGACTGACCTCCAGTGCCTCGCGGACCTGTTCGGAGGTGTAGTCGAGGTGACCCTCGAACTTGTTCAGCGCCACGATGTAGGGGATGCGTTTGTTCGTCTCGAAGTAGTCGACCGCGTCGAAGGAGTCCGCGAGCCTCCGGCAGTCGACCACCACGACGGCGCCCACGGCGCCCCGGACCAGATCGTCCCACATGAACCAGAAACGTGCCTGGCCCGGTGTGCCGAACATGTACATGACCAGTTCGTCGTCGATGGTGATGCGACCGAAGTCCATCGCGACGGTGGTGGTCGTCTTGTCGGGTGTGATCGAGGTGTCGTCATGACCGATGCTGGCCTCGGTCATGATCGCCTCGGTCGTGACAGGGGGAATCTCCGACACCGAGCGCACCAAGGTCGTCTTGCCGGCGCCGAAGCCCCCGGCGATGACGATCTTGCTCGACATCTTCTTGCGATTCGACCTCTTGTCACTGGAAAAGTCGTTCGAGACCACGAAGAGCCCTCTCCAGAACCTGGTTTTCCGATGGACTGCTGCCGGTGATGGTCGGGTGGATGTACACCAGGTCCTGTTCGGCCAGGTCACTGACCAGAACCTGGGTGACGCCCAGGGGGATGTTCAACTCGGCCGATACCTCGGCCAGCGACCGGGTCTCCCGGCACAGCTTGTAGATATTGATCGACTCCGGCATGAGGGTGCCAGGAGGCTCCTGCCCGGGCTCGGACGTCGAGACCAGGGTCTGCACCATCAGCGGATGCCGCGACCGTGTCCGCCCACCCGTGAAGGTGAACGGACGGACACGGTTACTCCTTCGCCTGCGGAAGCTCATAGCCGAGGCAACCTCTCCTCCCGAACGGGCACCGTCGTCAGTTCTGGATGACCTCGCGCAGCTGCGAGCGCAGCTGCGGCGTGAGCACGTGGGCGACGTTCTCCACGAGCTTGGTCATCTGGAAGCCGACGATCTTGAGCTCGGTGCCCGGGGCGGTGAGCACCGCCATGCAGGAGCCGTCGCTGATCGCCATGATGAACAGGTGGCCGTGGTTGAAGCGGACCAGCAGCTGTTCGCACTCGCCCCTCTGGAAGAGGTTGGCCCCGCCGACGGCGAGGCTGTGCAGGCCGCTGGCGATGGCCGCCAGCTGCTCGGCGTGCTCCTCGGGGAAGTCGCTGGAGTGCGTCAGGACCAAGCCGTCCGAGGAGACCACGACGGCGTGCTCGACACCGCGCACGTCGCGGACGAACCGGTCGATGAGCCAGGAGAAGTTCTCAACACTGTCGTTCACGGATTCAGTCATCGCTGTGCCTTACCTGCCTGGGCCGAGGGTCGTGTTCGCTGCTTGGGTGTCTGCGTGGGCGCACCGGGAGGGGCGCCCTGAACGGGGTCGGGAGCCGTCACTTCTGGTCTTCCCCGGGCTCGTCGCCGCCCTGGCGGGCCTCGCGCTCGCCGTCGAAGAAGTCCCCGAGCTCGTCGCGGATCTGCTCTGCCCTGGCCTCACCGGTCAGCCTGGGCGGAGTGTCCTCCCGGGTCTGCGGGGTGTCCGGTTTCTGTCCGGGGCGGGACATCGTCCGCAGGGGCGACCCGTGCGGGGTGGCGCTGCGCCGGGGGAGCCCGGCGGAGGTCACCGCCGAACCGCCCGCCGCGGGGGGCTTGCCCGTGCCGTTGACGGGGGACCGGGTGGAGGCCGGGGCGGGCGTGACGGGCTTGGCGGACGGGGCGCTCGACGGGACGGTCGACGTGCGGGCCTGTCCGGGGGTTCGTGGCGTGGCCACGCGCAGCAGCTCCTTGGGGATGATCGCGTAGGCGCTCACCCCGCGGAAGGAGCGGGGTTCGATCCTGGCTTCCAGCCCGTGCTTCTTGGCGATCCGGCTGGCGACGTACAGACCCATGTGGCGGGGCACGTCGGAGTCCAGGACGGGTTCGCCCGCGAGGCGGCCGTTGAGTTCGGAGAGCTGGCCCTCGGGAATGCCCACACCCTCGTCCTCGACGACGATCATGAGGCGCCCGTCGGCCAACTCCTGGGCGCTGATGACGACCTGGGAGTGCTCGGGCGAGTTGGCGGTGGCGTTGTCCAGCAGTTCGGCGAGCAGGTGGCTGATGTCGTCGGCCGCCATACCGGTGATGGAGGTCTGCGGGATCTTGCCCATCCGGACGCGGGGGTAGTCCTTGATCTCGGAGGTGGCGGCGCGGGCCACGTCGAGCAGGGGGACGATCTCGTCGTGGGCGTCGGACTCGCCGCCGTCATGTCCGGTGAGCACCAAGAAGTTTTCCCCGTTGCGCCGCATACGGGTCGCGAAGTTGTCGATCTGGAAGAGCTTGTCGAGCAGGTCGGGGTCCTGGGCGTCGGTCTCCAGTTCCTCGACCATCTCCAACAGGGCGTCCACGAGCGACAGGTCGCGCATGGCCAGACCCGCCAGGGCCTCGTTGAGAAGATTGCCGCGGCCGTCGGACGGCGCGGAGGAGGCCGGGTCGACGGGGGCGATCGCGTCCATGAGGGCGGCCCTGCGCTCGGTGAGCGTCTCGGCGGGCGCCTCGGGGGCGGCGGCCTCGGCGGGCTCGGCCGGGGCTTCCCGCTCCTGTTCCCGCTTCTGCTCCCGCTCCTGTTCCCGCTCCGGCTGCTCCTTGCCCGCGTCCGTGTCGGACCCCGCGCGGGTCAGGGCCCGGTCCTCACGCTCGGCGGGCTCGGTCCGGGTCTCGGCGTGCTCGGCGAAGAGCGTGCTGGCCGACTCGGCGCTGATCACCTGCGGCTGCTGCCCGGCGGCGAGCACGATGATGTGCTGGACCGGCTGGCCGTAGGGGTTGTACTGCCCCGGATAGAACATCGGCTGACCGTGCATGACGTAGCCGGGGGGCTGAAAGGGCGCCGGGTAGGCGCTCTGGTAGGTGACCAGAGGCTGGGGCGGGTACTGCGCCGGGTAGTGCGCGGGCTGCGGGGGGTAGGGGTGCTGGCCCTGTGGTTGGGGCGCGTAGCCGCCGTGCGGCTGGGGCGCGTAGCCGCCGTGCTGCGGGGGCGCGGCGGGGTAGTGCGCCGGGGCGGCCTGCGGGTGGGGCGGGTAGGGGTGGTGGGGCTCCTGCCCGGCGGGGTGGTAGGGCGTGCCGTACTGCGGGCCGGGGGCCGCCTGGTAGGGGGCGGGGGCCGCGTAGGGGTCGTGGCCGACCGGGCCGGGGCCCGGCTGCTGGGCGTACCCGTGCTGGCCCTGTACCTGCGGGGGCGCGGTCCGCTCCCCAGACACCTGGTAGGGCTGGGGCGCGGGACCGGCCCACCCCTGGGGAGGCTGCTGGTAGCCCTCGGCGACCGGAGGCGCGGCGGCCTGCGGCTGCTCGCTCTGGCGGTGGCTGTCGGGGGCCTGGGGCTCGGCGGCCTGCGGCTGTTCCGGCTGGCGGTGGCTGTCGGCGGCCCGCGGCGGTTCCTGTCTCCGGGAGTCCGGCTGCTCGGGTCGGGAGGAGCGCCCCTGCTCCTCGGGGTGCCGCGTCTGGCCGTGCGGCGCCTCGGCCCACTGCTGCCCCGCCTGCTCGGGCCGCGGGGCCGGCTGCGGCGTGGTGTCCGCGGGGGCCGCCTGCGTCTGCGCCGCGGGGGCCTGAGGCCGCTCCGCGCGCTCTGTCGATGAGGAGGTGTCAGTCATGGTGTCCGTGGTGGCGGTGATGGGTGGGGTACGCGGCTCGGGCTCGTCCAGGCCCACGCCGCGCCACTGGTTGACCGGGGTGGCCCCGGTGTCCACGTCGTCGACGTTCACCCGCCGTGTGGTGTAGGGGTTGGGGACGCTGGTCCTGGAGGAGGGCCGGTACCCGTTCTCGGCGGAGCCGGAGAAGGGGCCGGTCGCGGGGGGCGCGGCGTCGCCGCGCTCCGTCGCGCCCGACTCGGGAGCGGATCCGGCCGTGGGCTGGACGCCTTCCCTGCCCGACGTGCGGCCGGAGTTCTGCGAGTGCGGATGCACGGGATGATGCACGGGATTTCCTTGCTGGGTCTCCGGTGAGGGGGGTTCCTGGGCTCTGACCATACGGGAGATGGCCCGTCGGAACCGTCCCTCCCGCCTGGCTCCTTGCCCGTCCTCCGCTGACGTCATCGGCCCGCCCCCGCGCGGGTGCGGAGCGGGGCTGTCTCGCGGCGACGGCGCCTCTGCCACAATCTCGTCTCCTCGCGTCGGTGGGGGCGGGTCAGCGGCGGCGCCGCTCCACCGCCCTGCCCGGGGGTGGCCGCCCGGGGATCCCGCGCGGGGTCCCCGTGGCAGCCGGGTGCCCCGTGCGCCGGAAGAAGGCCTCGGTTGGGGCGCCCCCGCGTGAACGGGGACCAGACGGGTGCGACACCCCATCCGGAGACAAGTATCCATGCCCCGCACAATTCCTGTACTTCCACCGAGAACCGTCGTTCGGTTCGCCAGACTAACAAAGGTCGACAGCCTTGGCAGACGAATCGTGGAAGGATCACAAAAGCACGCGGGACAACGTCTCTGACGTGCACAAACACTGCCCTGAAGGTGCTGTGACCCCAGATGTTTTCGTGAGATTTATGGACCCATGTCTGTTTCCGGACAGGTGTCAGCAACCGGTCCGCCGCACCGGCGGACCCGCGGCCCGAAACGACGCGCACCCGCTTTGAACAGCACGGACGCGCGGCCCTGTGACCGGTCGCCGAGCGGGACCACACCGCCCGCCGCACCGGCGGGGATCCCCGTCACACGGGGTCCGCGTCCGCCGACGGTCTCGGGACACCGCGCCGGCGCGGGGCGCGGGGACGTGGCACACGGGCAGCCCGGGGGCGCGGGTCCGCGGGGAGCTGGGGTCATGGCTCTCCTGTCGATTCCCCTTCCCCGTTCCGCGCCGTTCCCGGAATTGCTCCGAAAACGGCTCCGGACGAGGAGTGCGACGCCTCGCGGGCCGTCCGGGCCGACGAGGGCACGGGACACGACCGGGGGACGCAGAGCGCCGAAAGGTTCTCCGCGCCTTCGGAGAGGATGCCGGGGCGGCCCTTCCGAAGGCGTTGGCGCCGGAAACGGGCGGTGTTCGGACACCGTCCTCCCGACGTACAGGAGACTACCTTCCCTCACCACGAATGCACATCAAGGGCCAGCATTCCGACAAAAAAGAGAGAGTGCGCACAGCGGGGGCGGGGCCGTGCGGCCCCGCCCCCGAACACGGCCCGGTCCCCCGGGCCCGTCCCGCCCCCTACCCGGCCGCCTCCAGGCCGCCCTGCATCAGCGACAGGATGATGTGGTTGTCCCGGTAGATCTGGTTCTGGGCGGCGGGGTGGTCCTCGGGGAAGGACTCCACCCGCACGCCCTCCAGGGCCGGGGCCAGGTACTTGTAGGTCCAGATCGGGATGCGCGGCAGCAGCTCGTTGAAGACGATCGCCATCGTCTTGAGGGCCTCGGTCTGCTCCTCCTCGGTCTGCGCGGTCTTGGCGACCTCGACCAGCGCCTCCAGGTCCACCTCGCCCCGGCTGGGACTGTCCACCTTCAGGTCGAAGTCCTGTCCCGGGTTCTCGCCGGTACGGGCGTTCTCCACCAGGAAGTTCATCTGGAAGGCACCCCAGTACTGCGGGATCTCCGGGTTGCCCCAGTGGCGCACGGCCACCTCGAAGTCACCGGCGGCCCAGATGCCCCAGGGGTTGTCCGCGGGCACGTTGCGCGCGCTCGTCTTGATCCCGAAGGCGTTCCAGGCCTCCTCCACCTGGGTGGCGGTCAGCTCGAAGTCGCCCCAGCCCGCGACGCCGATGATCTCGTAGCTGGCCTCCTCGCCGTCCGCGGTGTGCCAGACCCCGTCCTCCTTGGTCCAGCCCGCCTCCTCCAGCAGCTCGGTGGCCCGGTCCAGGTCCTGGTCGTAGACGGCGAACTCCGCGAGCTCCTCGGCGGTGAAGATCTGCTCGGTCTGGAGGTCGACCAGCCCGGAGTAGTACCGCACCCGGTCGTAGGCCTCGCCCCGCGCCACCTGGCCGATCTGGTCGCTGTCGAGCAGGTGCTTGAGCGCCTTGCGCACCCGCACGTCCTTGAGCTCGGGCTTGGCCGCGTAGTTGAACATCAGCCCGCAGCCGTCGTAGCCGGGGTGCTCGATCCACCGGAACCCCTCGACACCGCGGAAGGCCTGCTGGTCGGCGGCGGAGGTGGCCAGGGTCGAGTAGTCGACCTCGCCCTGCTGGATGAGCAGGGAGGCCTGGCGGTTGTCGCCCTTGTGGACGACCACCTCCTCGAAGGCGACCTCCTCTCCCTGGTACCCGGTGCTCTCGCGCACCAGGGTGATCCGCGCGTCCGACATCTGGGCCCGGTCGAAGGTGTAGGGGCCGCTGGTGATGATCTCCTCGGGGTTGAACTCGATGAACTCGGCGTTGAACTCGGTGTGCTCGTCGTCGCCCTGGCGGACGCCGTCGGCCACCATCGCGATCGCGCGCTCCCCGAAGTCGCCGTAGGTCGACTTGGAGAAGATCCGGTGCTTGACGACCTGGAGCTCGATCCCCGGGAAGGGGTTGTCGAAGCGCGCGCGGACGCTGAGGTCGTCCAGCTGCTCCAGCTCGGTGATCTGCGGGAAGCCCACCGACCAGGCGGGCGCCTCCAGGACCCGGATGGCGTAGTTCTGGTGCAGGTCCTCGGCGGTCAGGTCGGTGCCGTCGCTCCACTTCAGGCCCGGGCGCAGGGTCACGACGAGGTCGTCGCCCTCCCAGGCGCTGTTCTCCAGGAGCAGGTAGTCCCACTCGTGGGTCTCCCAGTTGTAGAACGCGCCCGCGGGCAGGAAGAGGTCGGCGTACACGGAGTTCATCAGCAGCGCGCCGTCCTCCACGGCGACGTTGCGCGTCTGGGCGGCCAGGTCGAAGTCGAAGACGCCCGTGAACTGCGCGGCTCCGCCCGAGGCCGTGTCGCCGCCCGCGCAGGAGGAGAGCACGCCGGCGCCGGCCGCGCCGACCGTGCCGATGCCGATCGCCCGGAGCAGGCGCCTGCGGGACAGGTCACTCATCAGGGGGTGGGGGGTGGGAGGGGTCAATGACGCTTCCTTTCCAGTAGGACGGCGAGCAGACCGAGGGAGAGCACGACCAGGCCGATCACGACGGTGAGGGCGCTGATGACGGACTCGGCTGTGCCGGGGGGTGTGAGAACGACCATGAGTGCGCTGGTCAGGGTGAGGAAGGCTCCGACGAGGAGCCCGAAACGGCCGACGACGGGGAGCACGGCCTCACCCCCTGTTGACGACGTGGCAGGCGAGCAGCCGGTCGTGCGCGGGGGACAGCGGCGGCCGGACGGTGTCGCAGTCGCCCTCCTCGTAGAGGGGGCAGCGCGGGTGGAAGTCGCATCCGGGCGGCAGGTCGGTCAGGTCGGGGATGTCGGAGCTGCGCAGCCTGATCCGCTCCCGGTTGTGCGCCAGGTCGGGGTCCGGCTCGCAGACGGCGTCGATGAGCGCCTTCGTGTAGGGGTGCTGGGGGTCGTTGACCACGCGCGGGGTGGGACCGTGCTCGACGACCCTGCCCAGGTACATGACGGCGATCTCGCCCTCCCAGGCGAAGTACTTGGCCACGGCCAGGTCGTGCGTGATGAACAGGAAGCCCACGCCGAGGTCGTCGCGCAGCCCGCCGAGGGTGTTGAGCAGGCTGACCCGGATGGACACGTCCAGCATCGAGGTGGACTCGTCGGCGATGATCACCTCGGGGTTCATCGCCAGGGCGCGGGCCACGGCCACCCGCTGGCGCTGGCCGCCGGACAGCTGGTGCGGGTACTTGTCGAGGTGCTCCTCGGCCGGGGTGAGGTCGACCCGTTCCAGGAGTTCGACGGTGGCCCGGCGGGCCTCGTGCCTGTCCTTGACCAGCCCGTGGCGGCGCAGTCCGGCCGAGACGGTCGAGTAGACGGTGCGCACGGGGTTGAGTGAGGCGTAGGGGTCCTGGTGGATGAACTGGACCGAGCGGCGGAAACGGGCCCGTTCGCGCCGGTCCATTCCGGCGACGTCCCTGCCCCGGAAGAGCACGGAGCCCCGGACGGGGTCGGCCAGTCCCGCGGCCATGCGAGCGCTGGTGGTCTTGCCGCAGCCGGACTCCCCCACCAGGCACAGCACCCGCCCGGGGCGCACGTCCAGGTCGATCCCCGCGACGGCGGGCACGTCGCCGCGCGGGGTCGGGAAGACCTGGTGCACGCCGCGCAGGCTGAGCACCGGCGCGGCGTCCCCGGTGCCTCGGTCGGGCACGGCACCGGGCTCGGGCCGCGGGTCTGCTGGGACGGTCCGGTCAATCACGGGTGGCCCCCTCGGTGGAGAGTTCGTTCGAACGCAGGCAGGCGGCGGCGTGGCTCAGCCCGTCGGGGCGGTGCGTGAGCACGTCGAGCACGGGGCGGGTGGACGCGCACCGCTCGACGGCGTGCTTGCAGCGCGGCGCGAAGGAGCATCCGGGGGGCAGCGCGGAAAGGCTGGGCGGGCCTCCGGGCAGCGACTCGGGGACCCGGAGGTCGCCGGTGACCGGGGGCACCGAGTTGATCAGCGCCGAGGTGTAGGGGTGCCGGGCCCGGTGGAAGATGTCGCGGGTGGTGCCGGTCTCGATCATCCGTCCCGCGTACATGGTGCCGACGCGGTCGGCGAGTTCGGCGGCCAGACCCAGGTCGTGGGTGATGAAGACCATCGCGAAGCGCAGTTCCTCGCGCAGCTCCGCGAGGCGTTCGACGATGGAGCGCTGGGTGAGGATGTCCAGGGCGGTGGTGGGCTCGTCCAGGATGAGCAGCTGCGGCTCCAGGGCCAGGGCGAGCGCGATGAGGGTGCGCTGGCGCATACCGCCGGAGAGTTCGTGGGGGAAGCTGTCCAACACCCGGGCGGGGTCGAGCCGGACCGTCCGCAGCAGCTCGGCGGAGCGTTCGAGGACCTCGGCGCGCGGGCGGCGGCCCCGGTCGTGGGCGCGGAAGGTGTCGAGGAAGTGGTCGCGCACCCGCAGCACGGGGTTGAAGGCGTTCATGGCGCCCTGGAAGACCATGGCCGCCTCGTTCCAGCGGAAACGGCGCAGGTCCTCGCGGGTGAGGGCGCGCACGTCGACGAGGCGGCCGTCCTTGCGGCGGAAGAGGACCTCACCCGCGGAGAGGAGGCCGGTGCGCGGGAGCAGCCGGAGCAGGCCCAGGCCGAGGGTGGTCTTGCCGCAGCCGGACTCCCCCACCAGGGCCATGGACTGGCCGGGGTGGAGGTCGAAGGAGACGTCGCGGACCGCGGTGACCTGTTTCCTGCGGCCGGTGCGGTAAGCCACGTCGACGCCGCGGACGGAGAGCAGGGGCCCCTCGGCGGACGGCGGGGCGGCGGTGTGGTCGGTCACTGTGGCTCACCTGTCCCGGAGTCGTGGGTTGAGGGCCTGTTCCAGGGACCGGGTCATGGTGACCAGCCCGATCTGGAAGAGCATGATCATCACCATCGGGGCGATGAGGAAGGGTGCGGCCTGGGGCAGCAGGAAGGCGTTGTTGTTCCAGGCCTGCTGGATCATCAGGCCCCAGTTGTCGGCGGTGCTGGGCAGCAGGCCGAGCAGGTACATGCCGACCACCGCGTAGATCGCGTTGGTGACGGCGATGATGAAGTTGACGAAGATGTAGCCCGCCATGTTGGGCAGCACCTCGACGAAGAGGATGCGCGCGGTGCCCAGGTCCTGGAGCCGGGCGGCCTCGACGAACTCGCGTTCCCTGAGGGTGAGCACCTGGGCGCGGATGGAGCGCATGAGATAGGGCCAGGTGACCAGGCCGATGATGAAGGAGACCACCAGCGGCGAGGCGGTGCGGTAGAAGGACGCGATGACCAGCATCAGGACGATGAACGGGATGGTCATCGTGATGTCGGTGAGCTGGAGCAGGAAGTGGTCGATCCGTCCGCGCACGTACCCGGCGACGCCGCCGAGGACGACCGCGATGGCCACGGTGATCACGGCCGCGACGAAGCCGACCCAGATGGGTTCGCGTCCGCCCAGTACGAGCTGGGTGAAGGTGTCCTTGCCCTGGTGGTTGGTGCCGAGCCAGTGCTCGGCGGTGATCGGGCCCCAGATCGCGGTGACGTCCGTGGGGTTGTGGTGGTCGATGAGCAGCGGCCCGACGAAGGAGAAGAGCAGGACGCTGAGGACCAGGCAGAGACCGACGAACCCGCTGGTGCTGCGGGTGAGGCCCTGCCAGATCGTTCCCCAGACCCCGGGGGCTGCGGTGGTGGTGACGGCCATTCCGGTTGGCTCCTACGCTCGGATACGCGGGTCGAGGCGGCTGTAGAGCAGGTCGGCGACGAGGTTGGCGACCACCACGCAGGACGTGATGATGATGAGCAGCCCCTGGAGGAGCGGGTAGTCGCGGTAGTTGACCGCGTCCAGGAGCAGGCCGCCGACGCCCTTGTAGACCAGGACCTGTTCGACGAAGATCGCGCCGCCGACGAGGGTGCCGAAGGAGATGGCGATCTGGGCGACCAGCGGCAGGACCGCGTTGCGCCCGACGTAGGAGACGGCGATGCGCTGGTCGCGCAGTCCGCGGGCGCGTGCGACGGTCACGTAGTCCTCGCCGAGCACCTCCGTGGTGGAGGCCTTCATGATGAGCATCCAGGTGCCGATGATGGCGAGCACGTAGGTGACGATCGGCAGGGCCGCGTGGTAGAGGGCGTCGCCGAGGAACTCCGCGTTGAACCCCGCCTGAACGCCGGGGCTGATCGTGCCACGCAGGTCGATGGGGTCGAACCACCCCAGGTACATGCCTCCGCCGAAGACCAGGGCCATCGCGATGAGGTAGTTGGGGACGGCGCCCAGGACCGAGGCGAGGACGCTGAGCACGTGGTCCAGGAAGCGGTTGCGCCAGTAGGCCATCACCATGCCCAGGGCCAGGCCGAGGACGACGGCGATGACCGTGCCGACGCCGATGCTGAACAGGGTCCAGGGCAGGTAGGCGCCGATGGCCTCCATGACGCTCTGACCCGGCCGGTTGATGGTCATGCCCAGGTCGAGGGTGACCAGGCCGACCAGGAAGTCCCACCACTGCTGGTGCAGGGGGGCGTCGGGGTCGTAGGCCAGCGAGTTCATGGCGATGGCCCGGGCCTCCTCCATCGACATGCCGCCCTGGGTGAGGCGCCCGGCCATCACGTCGATCGGGTCGCCGGGCATGGCGCGGCCGAGGAAGAAGGTCACGTTGGCGACGACGAACACCACGACGACGGCCTTGCGGACCTTGACGACGGCGTGGTGGCGCCAGATCCGCAGCGGCAGGGGGGCGGGCTCGTCGGCGCGGGCCGACGCTCCGCCTCCGGCGCGCGGCGGCGGTGGTGAGGCCGCGATTTCGGTGGCCACGGGGCTCCTTCAGGGGGCGCAGGGACTCCGTTTCTATTAGGAAAGTTTCCTAATAGAGGGTTCACGGTAACCCGCCCGATGTGGTCCAGACCACCTTCGTGACCAAACGGCGTCTTGCGCGCGACACGATCGGCATCACAAAACGAACAAAAATCGATAAACCACCACATATGACTGCCCCACCGGTTGGCCGAATCCGGCCACATGCGCACACTCATGACATTTGTGGGTGTTGTCATCTCTCGGGTGGTTCGTACGGTTACGTCTTCGAAGCACACGACCCCGTTCGCGGGCGTGTTCTGTGGACGTCGTTCCCCTCGCAGCAGGGCGTGTGTCCGCGGAGCGCGCCCAGCAACGGGCCGAGAACGCGGAGGCGACCCCCGTGCGCACAGCACGCGCAACCACACTGGCCTCGACCGTCCTCGTGACGGCCCTGGCCGCATCCCTCGCAGCGGCCTCCCCCGCCGCGGCCGATCCCCTGGCCCCCACCGCAGACGACACCGCGCTCGCCGAGTTCCACGACCAGGAGCTGACGTGGGCTCCCTGCACCGAGGATGTGCTCCAGGGACTGGAGTGCGCCGACGTCGTGGTCCCGCTCGACTACTCCGACCCCGGAGGCGAGCGCGCCACCGTGGCCATCAGCCGGGCCCGCGCCACCGACCCCGAACAGCGGCGCGGCATCCTGCTCACCAACCCCGGGGGGCCGGGCGGCCCCGGTCGTGTTCTCGGCGCCTACTACGGGGGCACCCGGGTGAGCGAGGTGTACGACGTGATCGGCATGGACCCGCGCGGCACCGGCGCCTCCTCGCCCCGGATGGACTGCGGGAACGACCCCGTGCCGATCTACCCGAGTCCGACCGACGCCGAGATCTCCGACGCCACGCGCGAGGCGATCCGCTACCAGCGCGAGTGCGAGCGAGTCCAGGGCGACCTGCGCCCGCACATGACCACCGCCAACACCGCCCGGGACATGGACGTCATCCGTGCCGCGATGGGCGAGGAGAAGACCAACTACCTGGGCTACTCCTACGGCACCTACCTGGGCGCCGTCTACGGCAGCATGTTCCCCGAACGGCTGGACCGCAGCGTGCTGGACTCACCGGTGCACCCCGACGGCGTCTGGCGGGAGATGTTCCTGATGCAGGCCCCGGCCTACAGCGCCAACATGGACCGGTACACCGCGTGGGCGGCCCGACACGACGACGTCCTCGGTTTCGGGTCGACCCAGGAGGAGGTCTACGCGACCTTCGACGCGACCTCGGAGCGGCTTCGGGAGGAACCGTACGTCGAGGACGGCCTCGTCTACGACAACCACGCCTTCAACTTCAATCTCGGCGAGTCCGCCCGCTACCAGCAGGCCTGGGACCTGAACTCGTACTACTTGGGCTTCCTCGTCCGCGGCGAGCCCTTCCCCGAGGAGCTCGCGTCCGAGGTGGCGGCCCTCGCCGAGGAGGAAGAGGAGGACGTCAGCCTCTCGAACATCGACCTACAGACGGCGGTCCTGTGCGAGGCCGAGTGGCCCGACCGCGTCAGCATGTACCACGCGGACGCGCGCGAGTACCGGGAGGAGCACCCCTACGGGGTCGGCGCCTACTGGTCCGTTCCCCACCCGTGCACCTTCAACACCCTCGACCGGCCCGAGCCCCCGGTGGCGCTGGAGCGCGACGGCTACCCCGAACCCCTGCTCATCGCGGGCGAGTTCGACGCCAACACCCCCTACGAGGCCGGGGTGGCCATGGCCGAGCGGCTGGACGGTGCCCTGATCACCGTCGCGGGTGACGGTGGACACGGGTTCTACCTGCCCGGGGGCCTGGGGTGCGTGGCCGACCCCGTGGAGGCCTACCTGGTCGACGGCGTGGTCCCCGAGGGCCTCACCTGCCAGGGCCTGCCCCCGGCGGAGATGGACGCGGAGCCGGAACTGGACGCCGAACAGCTGGTGCCGTTGAGGGAGGCACCCACCCTGGGCGATCTGGGGATCTGACCCGGAGACGACGGCGGCCCGCGCCACCCCTGGGGTTCCAGGGGTGGCGCGGGCCGTTCTCACCGCGGCCGCGGAGGAGTTTTCATCCCAGGACCGGATGAATCGGGTTCTCGGGGTGCTCCGCGCACCGCGGGACGCCTACCGGTGGGGACGACGGGAGGGGCCGGATCCGGACGGGGTTCCGCGGTCCTCCGCGCTCAGCGGTTGGCGCCCTCGAGGGTGTCGGTGACCATCTCGCCCGTGTTGGAGGTGGTCGCGTAGCAGATGATCTCGCGGTCACCGATCATGTCCCAGCTCTGCTGGGTCGGGTAGAGGTGACCCGCGTAGATCTCCGAGTAGGCGTACTCGACACCGATGAAGCTGGTGAACTCCTCGCCGGTGCAGATCTCCTCGGCCTGGCTCATCGTCTCGTCCTCGCCGGGGTACTCGGCGTCGGTCATCTGGTGGGAGTAGAAGAACTCCGAGTCGTGCTCCTGGGAGCAGTCCACCAGCGGAACCTCGCTGATCCCCTCGCTGAACAGCGCGGTGTTCATCTCCTCCTCGATGAAGCAGTCACCGACGTTGAGGGAGAACACGTCGCTGTCTCCCGGCGCGACGGGCTCGGTGGTCTCGGTCTCCACCGGCTCGGTGGTCTCCTCGGACGCGGTCGGCTCCGTGGTCTCCTGGGGCGCGGGGGAAACGGTCTCCCCGCCGCCCTGGAGAGCGGGGGGCAGCAGGGGAAGCGAACCGCAGGCCGTCGTGGCCACCAGGGTGGCGCCGACGGCCAGGGTTCCCAGGACGACACGGCCGAACAGGGGACGGCGCGTTTCGGACAACATGGGGAACTCCACTGGATCGTTCGGTACTGATGCCGATGGGGGACGGGATCGGCGACACATATCCAGATGCTTGGGACGTGAAGAAGGTTTTGCCCCAGGTCCGGAAGAAACAGGTTCTGTTGCGTTCTGGGCACCGCGTGACGCGAACTGCCGCAGGCGGGAGGGGGACGGGGTGAAGGAGGGGCCGCTCAGGCGGTCGGGGAGGCGAAGGCGGGGCAGGGCCTGCGCTGGCCGGGGGACGTTCAGCGGTTGGCGCCCTCAAGGGTGCCGGTGACCATCTCGCCGGAGTTGGAGGTGGTCGCGTAGCAGATGATCTCGCGGTCGTCGAACTGGTCCCAGGTCTCCTGGGTGGGGTAGAGGTGGCCGACGTAGATCTCCGACTCGGCGTAGGAGACGCCGATGAAGTTGGTGAAGTTCTCGCCGGTGCAGAGCTCATCGGCCTGGGTCATCGTCGCGTCCGTGCCGGGGTACTCGGCCTCGGTCATGTCGTGGGCGAAGAAGAACTCCGAGTCGTGCTCCTCGGCGCAGTCCACCAGCGGGATGTTGCTGACCTCGCCGCTGGCGAGCGCGGCGTCCATCTCGGACTCGACGAAGCATTCGCCGACGTTGAGGTCCATCACGTTGCCACCGCCGATGACGGACATGAGGGCGCCGCAACCGCTGAGGGCGAACACGCTGCCCGCGGCGAGGACCGAGATACCGGCGGTACGCAGGATGGGGGAGAAATTCGACATGGGGATGCTCCGAAAGTTGTGCATAGGGCTCGCCGTCCTGAGAGAGGCGGCGAGAAGGTAACAATTCACTACCTGGGGGTTTATGTCAATCTCATCTGCGAAAACGATGGGAAGGCAGCGGTTCGTCACGCTGTGCGTCCACGGCCCTTCCTTCGCTTCACCCCTATGGGATGCCGCAAACGCGAAGCAGCACATCACAGACCTATGACATTTTTCGGAGCCACGACTCCGCTCGCGCGGTCACGGAAAGTGACACGCGTGCGCACGCGAATCCCAGGACGGGATTCCAGAAAGGGAACGGAAAGCTTCCGGTGAAACGCGGGGAGTGACCGCGCTCGAGGAAACGCAGGGCCAGCGCGAGAGCGCGGCAGGGCTTCCCCTGGAAAGGACAGGGGTTCCCGTGGAAAGCGCGAGGGCCCCGGTCGTTTCCGACCGGGGCCCTCGCCTCGGGTGCGTCATCAGGGACTCGAACCCCGGACCCGCTGATTAAGAGTCAGCTGCTCTAACCAACTGAGCTAATGACGCCTGTTGTTCATCGCCCTGCCTCCCGGCCGCGGCGACATGGTCAACTCTACCCGACCGGAGGAGTGCCCCGGGCCGCGAACCGCACGATGTGGGGCACACCACCGAGCGTCTCCCCCGGGAGGCCGTGTCCGCCCTCCGACCGTCCGGACGGAACACGAAGGCCCCGGGCCGAAGGCGGTGCCTTCGACCCGGGGCCGTTGTCTGTGCGCCATCAGGGACTCGAACCCCGGACCCGCTGATTAAGAGTCAGCTGCTCTGACCAACTGAGCTAATGGCGCCTGTCGTGCCATGGTACCGGCCCTGTGGGCCGCCCCTGGCGACGTCGTTAACTCTAGCAGGACCGCAGGAGGGCCGCGAACCGGTTACGGAGCAGCGGGAGTGACGGTCCTCCGTCGGCCCCTTGCCCGAAAGGCCTAGGCGAAGGCCAGGAACAGCGCGACGATCACGGCGATGAGCAGGACCGCGCCGACGACCGCCAGCACGATCGGCATGACCGGGCGGCGCGCGGGCTCCTCGGTGTTCGGGTTCTCGTCGACGAAGCGGCGGAAGTGCTGCGTGGTTCCCGCCGGGTCCAGGTTGGGATCGTTGTTCTGTGTCATGGGGTTGACCCTAGCGACTCATGGGAGTGATGAGGACCCCCGTGGGTATATCTAACCCTTTTCGCTACACGCTCTTGGTCCTCCCCCGGTCGCACACCTGCGGGGACCACGCCGGGCGACGCGGCGCGTACTCCGTGTCCCCCGCGGGCGGCCACTTCTCACCTGGGTGAAAGCCGAACGTAAGATCCCTGGTCGACACTGGTGTCGGGAGGATGGGGCTCGGCCGGTACTTCCCCGCGGCCGTGTCGCCCCTCCCGGGGCCCGGCACGCAGCACGGCGGCCATCCGGGCCGTGGGCGTGCTCCCGCGTGCCGGGTCCACCCCCTCCAACCGGCGCACCAGTTCCGCGGCGGACCGGTCCGGCCGGGTGTCGTCGAGCCAGACCGCCGCCATGCGCAACGGCAGGGGCAGGTACCCCAGGACGTGGGCGAGGCGGCGCAGCACCGACTCGGCGCGCCGGTCCCGCCCCTCCCGCGCGCGCAGCAGGTCCACCGCCGCGTCCGGGGGGAGCTGTCCCACGGGGAGGGCCCGCAGGCCGTCGCGCACCAGCAGGTCTGTCAGCCAGTAGCGGCTGGTGACGAGGGCCGCGCATCCGGTGCCGCCGGGGAGCAGGGGGCGCACCTGGCGCGCGGAGGCCGCGTTGTCCAGGAGCAGCAGGACGCGCCGGTGCGCCAGCAGCGTACGAAACCTCGCGGCGGCCTCGTCGGCGTCCATGACCTCGGTGCCGCGGGTACCGGTGGACAGGGAGCGCACCAGGCGGCGCAGCACCTCGGCCGGGTCGCGCGGGTGTCCGTCGCCGCCGCGGAGGTCGACGTAGAGCTGCCCGTCGGGGAAGTGCGGCGCGGCCGCGTGGGCCCAGCTCAGGGCGAGGGCGCTGGCTCCGGCGCCCGCGGGGCCGCGCACCAGCGCGCTGCCGGGGGCGGTGCTGGAGGGGTCCACCAGCCGGTCCACCTCGGCCAGGGCCTCGTCGCGCCCCACCAGCACGGAGGGCGCTGCGGGCAGCTCGGCCGGGGCGAGGGCGGCCGACACCCGGTCGGGCGCGTGGACCGGGCCGTCGCCGCGGCCGTCGTGTCCCCCCTCCCCCGCCGGGGCGTCCTGCCCGGCTGCCGGTCCGGTGCGTGGCCCGGTGTCCGGTTCGGCGGCTGGCCCGGTGTCCGGCTCGTCGGCCGGTCCGGAGCGGGTCCCGGCGGCCGGGGAAGGGTGCCGGGATCCGGTGCGCTCCTCGACGGAGGCACGCTGGCGCGGGACGCTGGTGCGCGGAGCGCGGTCGAGGTCGCCGCGCAGGACGCCGTGGAAGGTCTCCTGGAGTTCGCGGCCCGGGTCCGCGCCCAGGTGCTCGGCCAGCGCGTCGCGGGTGCGGGCGTACACGCGCAGGGCCTCGCTGGGCCGCCCGCAGCGGTAGAGGGCGGTCATCTGGACGCGGATGAGGGGTTCGCGCTCGGGGTGGTCGGTGGCGATGGGGCCGATCTGGTCGGCCACCCGCTCGTGGTCGCCCCGGGCCAGGGCGGCGCCGAACCCCTCCTCGGCGACCCGGAGGAGTTCCTCGTTCAGGGGCGGGACGTCGCGCTCGTGCAGGACGGGGCTGACGACGTCGGCCAGGACGGGGCCCCGCCACAGCCCCAGGGCGCTGATGAGCAGGTCGGCGCGGTCGGAGGGGTCGGCGCCCCCGTCGGCGCGGCGAACCAGGGAGCGAAAGCGCAGCAGGTCGCACTGGTCCTCGGTGAGGTCGACCCGGTAGCCGCCGTCGCCGCCCGTGATGAGCGGGGTGCCGCAGTGCTGGTCGAGGACGGCGCGCACGCGGGTGACGTGGACCTGGAGGGCGCTGCGTGCGGACGGGGAGGCCGGAGTCCCCCAGACGCGTTCGATGAGGTGCGCGGTGGGGACGGTGCGCCCGGTGTTGAGCAGGAGTGTGGCCAGCAGGGCACGGCGCTTGTCCCCGCGCAGGCGCAGCGGGACCCCGTCCATCTCGACGCCGAACTGCCCGAGCAGTCCGACGCGCAGCCCGCGGGCGGTGTGTCCGGACGCGCCCTGCCGGGCCTGCCCGGCCGTGTCGTGCCACCGCCTCGCCGAGTCGCCCAGCGACACAGCACCATCCCCCTTGCGGAGCGCGCGTGCGAGCGGGTGAACCTCAGCGCCCCTGGCTCCAGGGTGCCGCCTGAGCTGGGATATCGCAATCACGCACCCCGCACTTGCCGCTGGGGCCGTCCCTTGGAATCCTGGATTCTCCCGCTTTTTCCCCTCACCTCGTTGACTCTTCACCACGACCGAAAGAAACTTTCCTCCATGGCGGAAATTCCGAAGCCTGCGGGCGGCCGGGCGGAGACCGGACACGTCTCCGCGCCGCCCGTTCCCACGACGGTCCTGCGCATCAGGTCGCTCCTCCCCTCCCTCGCACCCGCGGAGCGGCGGGTCGCGCAGCACGTCGTCGACGACCCCGAGCGGGCCGCCGCCTCCTCCATCACCCAGCTCGCCAAGGACTGCGCCACGTCCGAGGCCACCGTGATCCGGTTCTGCCGCACCATCGACTTCAGCGGCTACCGGGAGCTGCGTCTGGCCCTGGCCACCGAGGCCGGCCAGGCGCGGGGCGCCCGCGGGGCGGCTCCGGAGCTGTCCAGCGACATCAACCCCGACGACACCCTCGTCACGGTGGTCCAGAAGATCGCCTACACCGACGCGCGCGCGGTGGAGGAGACCGGCGCCGCCCTGGACGTGGAGGTGCTGCGCACGGTCATCGACACGATGGCGGGCGCGCGGCGCATCGACGTGTACGGGGTGGGCGCGAGCGCGTTCGTCGGCGCCGACCTCCAGCAGAAGCTGCACCGGATCGGACTCACGTCGTTCGCGTGGTCGGACGCGCACGTGATGCTCACCAGCGCGGCGCTGCTGGACGAGCGCGACGTGGCGATCGGCATCTCCCACACCGGGACGACCATAGACACGGTGCAGGCGCTGACGGAGGCGGGGCGGCGCGGCGCCCGGACCGTCGCCGTCACCAACTTCCCCCGCTCGCCGATCGGGTTCGCCGACCACGTGCTGACCACGGCGGCCCGCGAGACCACGTTCCGGTCGGGGGCCACCGCGAGCAGGCTCGCGCAGCTGACCGTGGTGGACTGCCTGTTCGTGGGTCTGGCGCAGAGCCGCTACACCGACAGCCGCACCGCGTTGGAGACGACCTTCGAGGCGGTGCGGGGGCTGCGGATCAACGACGACCGCAGACGTCGCAGGGGCGAGGCCCCCGGCGGCAGGAGCACGGACGAGAACGACGGCTGACCGCAGGCGTCCCGTGCCGCCGCCCGGCTCCGACCGGCGGCGGGACGGGACGATCGACCGAGGGAAAGGAACGGCACCGGTGCGGACCGAACAGGAGAGCGCTGTGCACGACGACGGGCGCGGAACCCGGCCGGAAGGCGGGGACGCCCTTCGGGAGGCCGGCGCCCCGCTGCCCTCCGGGGGGACCGGGGGCGGGGCGGCCGTGATCGTGCGCGCGCCCACGGAGGCCCGCAACTCCGGTACCCACGACATCGACCTGCTCCCGGCGCTGGACGTGCTGCGACAGATCAACGCCGAGGACGTCACGGTCCCCGGCGCGGTGGGCGCGGTCCTGCCGGAACTGGCGCGGGCCGTGGAGCTGGGGGTGGCCGCCCTGGAGAGCGGGGCGGCCATCCACTACTTCGGCGCGGGCACCTCGGGGCGGATCGCCGCCCAGGACGCCGCCGAGCTGCCGCCGACCTACGGCGTGCCCGCCGCGTGGGTGGTGGCCCACCACGCGGGCGGCGGGGAGGCCCTGGCGCGGGCCGTGGAGGGGATCGAGGACGACTGGGATTCGGGTCGGGCCGACGCCGCCGGGATCGCCCCGGGGTCGCTGGTGGTGGGCCTGGCGGCCAGCGGGCGCACCCCGTACGTGGGCGGGGCGCTGGAGGCGGCCCGGGAGCGCTCGGCCGCGACGGTGCTGATCAGCGCGAACCCGCAGGCGCCGTTGGCGCGCGGCGCGGACGTGCACGTGGGCATGGCCACCGGCGCGGAGGTGATCGCCGGATCCACCCGGATGAAGGCGGGCACGGCGCAGAAGCTGGCGCTGAACGCGTTCTCCACCGCGGTGATGGTGCGGATGGGACGGACGTACTCGAACCTGATGGTGGGGGTGGACGCCACCAACGGCAAGCTGCGCGGCCGCGTGGTGACCATCCTGACGCAGGCCACCGGGCTGAGCGAGCGGGTGTGCGCGGAGGCGCTGAACGCGGCGGAGGGCGACACCCGCGTCGCGCTGGTGTCGCTGCTGGCCGACGTGGACGCGGCCGCGGCGGCCCGGGCCCTGGGCGCGGCGCGGGGCCGGGTCCGCCCCGCGCTGGCCGGGCTGGGCCTGCCGGGTCCGGTCGCCCCGGAGTAGGCGGCGGGGCGGTCGGGGGGCGCCGTAGGGGGTGCCCCCTCAGCAAAGTTCAGCCGCCCACCGGTAGAACACGGGCTGGTGGTGCGCCGCAAGGGGGTTGGACCCTCCACAAATCCCAACCACCCGCCCGTAGAGCGCATAGCGGCGGCCCGGGCTCTACGGGTGCGTGGTTGCGCTTCGCGGAGGGTCCCAACCCCCTGGGATGGGCCGCCGGCCTCAACTGTGGTTGTGGCTCGACTCAGCCGCGTTCGAGGGCGGTGCCGATCAGACCGATCGGCGGAGATCCCAGGTCCAGCAGGGCCCGGTGGAAGCGCTCGAGGGTGAACCCGTCGCTCCAGCGCTCGCGCGCACGCTCCCTCAGCCGCAGGATCTCCAGCTTGCCCCAGGTGTAGCGGCCGTAGGTGGGGTCGAAGGTGGCGCGACGCGCCTCGGCCAGGGCCGCGGGCCCCTGGAGCGGCGTGTCCTCGGCGAAGCGGGCGGCCGCCTCCTCCACGGTCATGGTCCCGCTGTGCATGCCGATCGCCACGGACAGGCGGGTGACGCGGATGAGCGCCTCCACCCACACGCCGGTCTCGAAGTGGTCGGCGGTCCAGTCGGGGTCACCCAGGCGTTCGGCGGCGTAGGCGCCGAAGCCCTCGTCCACGCACAGCTCCTCCACGTAGTGCGCCCAACCCTCGGCGAAGGTCATCGAGTGCAGAGCGCGGCGCACCGGCCCGGGCGCCCGGCGCAGGGCGCGGCCGTGGGAGAAGTGCCCGGGCGCCACCTCGTGCACGCTCACGGCGGGCAGGGTGGTGTGGCTGAACATCTCCAGCCACTCGTCGGCCTCCTCCGCGGTCCAGGAGGCGTCGGGCGGGGTGATGAAGTAGAAGGAGGGCGTGTCGGCCTCCCACGGACCCGACCACGCCATCATCGCGGTGGCCCAGCGCTGGGAGGGCGGGGAGACGTCCACGCGGCACTCGCCGTCGTTGTGGGGCGCCAGGCCGCGTTCGGCGGTGAACGCCACGGCCAGTTCCGTCCAGCGGCGGGCGGCGTCCAGGACGCCGTCGGTGTCGGGGTGCTGGCGGGTGAGCTCGCGGACGAACTCCATGGTGTCGCGGCCGGGTGCGAGGCGCCCGGCGGACTCGGCCAGGCGCGTGCGGAGGCGGTCGCGTTCGGCGTCGGCACGGGCGGCCAGGTCCGCGAGGTCGACCTCGACGGCCTCGCCGCTGCCCATGAGGCGGGCGAGCGGCTCGGCGCCGAGCCCGGCGCTGCGGGGCCCCTCCCGCACCGCCTTCTCGACGTGGGCGAGCAGACGCGCGTGCGCGGCGAGGGCCGCGTCGCGCACGTCGGCGGGCAGGTCCTCGGGGAGTCCGTCGGCCACCCCCCGGACGGCGCCGAGAAGGGACTCGGCGAGGGGAGCGGGCAGGCGGTCCAGGGCCGCGATCGCGTTGTCGACCACGCGCGGCCACTCGGCCAGGTGGGCGGTACGGGCGGCGTCGCGCTCGGCCCGGGGCGCGTACGCGCGGTCGTAGCCCGACAGGTCGAGCTCGTTGACGTGGTACAGGGGGTTGGCGCGGTGCAGCTGGAGTTCGCCCAGCTCGTAGCGCAGGGCGTTCTCGAAGGCGGCCAGGTGGGCCTCGTCGTGGGGGTCGTCGAGGGGTTCGCCGCCGAGGACGGACAGGGCGGCCCGGACCCCTTCGGGCGACAGGTCGGCGACCTTGCCGTCGTACTCGTGCATGCCGGAGCCCTCACGCATGTTCCCCGGCCTGAGGTCGGCCAGGCGCCGGAGCCGCGCGGGCAGGTCGTCGTGCTGTGACTGGAAGGACATGCGGTGACTCTAGCCCCGGCGCGGACCGTGCGGACAGCCGGTTCGCGGGCCCGATCCGGGCCGGAAGCCAGGGCCGTGGTCCCAACCCGTCCACGAGCCTGAGCCGAACCGGGCGGATCCGCTGCGCCGTACCGGAACTCCGGAGCGGGGCCGGGCGTCTTCCCAAGCGTGACGATCCCAGATCCCGCCACATCCCAGAGCCCCCCGTCCGACGACGACACCGGCGTCCTCCGCGACCGGCCCTCCCCCGGTTCCGACGGCGCCGGAGGCGGCGCCACTGCTGGTCCCGGCGCCGAGACCACGGGTGACACTGGAGCCATCGACGGCACCGGAACCACCGACACTTCCGGAGGGCCCGAGGGGTCCGGCCGCCGCGGACGCCGGACGTGGGTGAGGCGCCTCGCCGTGCTCGCCGTGCTCGCGATGGTGGCGGGCTGCGTGCCGTTCCTGTGGGTGCTCTCCTCCACCTCCGACCACCGCCACACCGCCGCGTCCGTGCCGGAACGCCCGGTGGCGCTGGTGCTGGGCGCCGGCGTGCGCCCCGACGGGCGGCCCAGCCTGCTGCTGGCCCGACGCCTGGACGCCGCCGCCGACCTCTACTTCGCCGGGAGGGTCGACGTCGTACTGGTGACCGGTGACAACAGCGTCGAGCACTACAACGAGACCGACACGATGCGCGCGTACCTGGTGGACGCCGGGGTTCCCGGAGAGCACATCGTCGGCGACTACGCCGGGTTCTCCACCTGGGACTCGTGCGTGCGTGCCCACGAGGTGTTCGGGGTGCGGGAGGCCACCGTCATCACCCAGGACTTCCACCTGCCCCGCGCCGTGCGGCTGTGCCGTTCGGCGGGCATCGACGCGGTGGGCGTGGCCGACTCCAGCATGGAGGAGCGCGCCTTCGCCACCGTGTACGGGTGGTTCCGGGAGGTCCCGGCGGCGGTGGCGGCACTGGGCTCGGTGGTGCTGCGGCCCGACCCGATGTTCCTGGGCGACTACGAGAGCGGCGTGGACGAGGCCCTGGCGCTGGAGCGCGAACCGGGTTCGACGGACGGCTGAGCCCGCCCCGGCCCCGGAGCCGCACGGGGCGGCCCGGGGTCCGCGGCGGCCGGTCGCGACCGGCCGGTCCGCCGGTGTCGGGAGCCCCGCCGCACCGGTGGACCGGACACGCCCTACCGTCCGCCGCCGAAGAGGCGTCCCAGCAGTCCGCCGGGCTGGGGAGCGGCGGGCTGCTGCGGCTGCGGGGCCGCGGTCTGCTCCGGCTCCGGTTCGGGCTCGGGCTCCGCACCCACGAGCGCGCAGAAGTCCTCGGCGTTGTCCGGCAGCGCCCAGGCGCTCAGGGTCCGCGTGAACTCCTCGTCCTCCCAGGCGGAGGCGGGCAGTTCAGCGATCGTCCAGAGGACCTTGAGGGTCTCCTCGTCGTAGTCGGCCTCGGCGTGCTCCTCGGCGGTGTGGCCCTTGCTCCGGGGGCCGAGCACCAGTTCCAGGCCGACGCCCGTCACGAGGGCACGCGAGTCCTTCTCGCCCTTGATCAGGCCGGGGAGGATGTCCAGGCGCAGGCGGCGGGCGCGGTCGCCCGCGCGGCCCAGCGCCAGGAAGCCCAGGACCTGCGGGGAGTGTCCGCCGCAGTGCGGCCAGGACTCGTTGAACAGGCCCTGGTAGCCCATGGAGGTGCCGCCGCCGCGGCCGACGCGGCGCAGCGCCTCGCGCGGGGTGTTCTCGCCGTGGATGAGCAGCATCGCCACCGAGGCGGCGAAGGAGTTGTACAGGTTCCCGCCCGCCATCTGGTGGGTGAGGCCGACGGAGACGTCGATATCGGTCGGGCTGGCCAGCAGGCCGAGGGCGAACAGTTCCGCGGGGAGCGGGTCGCCGCCGCTGTCCACCACGTTCATCACGTCGCGCAGGCTCGTGGGCGCCTGCGGGGTCGGGCGCAGGTCCTTGGCGAGCAGGACCTGGGAGGCACCGGTGATCTCGGCGGTGACGCGCTCGGCGTCGTCGGGCAGGAAGGCCAGCAGGTAGCTCACCCACTCCCCCGCGCGGTCCATGCCGCCGCGGTTGGCGCCGCCGCTGAGCAGCGCGACCAGGTCGGGAACGCGGGCGCGGACGGCCTCGTAGGTGTCCAGCTCGGCCTGGAGGAGCGCGGCGCCGTCGGGCTGCTCCATCACGGCGAGCCGGTTGCGCATGCGGTGGTGGTGCTGCTCGTCCGGGGCCTCCTCGGCCCAGTCCCGGTACTGCTGGCGGACCTTCTCGGCGTCGTTGGAGGCAGCCCAGGCCACCTCGTCGCGCCACTGGTCCAGGTCGCGGGTCTCGGGGAAGCGGTCCTCGGCGTGCCCGGCCACCAACTCCAGGAGGAGGCTCAGGGGACGCCAGCGGTCGGTGGCCGGGGTGGACTCGGCGCAGGCGAGGTCGACCAGGAAGTCGACCGCCTTGGGCGCGGCGAGGTGTCCGGGCGCGGGGAAGTGGATGATGTCGTGGAGTTCGGAGAGCGCGCTGTCGCTCCCGGCGATCTGGTCGAGGAGCTCGGGGATCCGGGCGCCGCCCTCGGGGGCCAGGGCTGCCCAGTCCACGTTCTCCGCGCCGTCGTGTGGGTCGGTGGTCGCGTTCATAGTGCTGATTATCCCGCCTGAGCCGGTGCGCGCGAATCAGCCTGTGTACAACCGGGATGGTGTGACGGCCCCGGACCCCGAGGCCGAGGGGCGGGCAGCACGAGGCGGAGAAGCCCGGGGACCCCCCTGTTACCACGCTAGGACCGCGCCGCGTTGTGGCGCCAGAGGCGGTCCGCGCCTGTGGACGACCAGAACGGTGCGACGGGCCGCGCCCCGGGGTCGGGCGGCACGGGCCCACGGGGGTGGCCGGTTCCGGCAAGGAACGTCCGCGGGTGCGGGTTTCTTGGGATCATCTGATCCCGACCGAGCCGATCCCCCTCCCGGAAGCGGTGCCATGACCGAACCCCTCCTCGACGGCGACCCCGTCCAGATCGGCCCCTACCGGCTCCACGCGCGCCTGGGCGGCGGCGGCATGGGGCAGGTGTTCCTGGGCCGTTCCCGGGGCGGGCGCACGGTTGCGGTCAAGGTCGTGCGTCCCGAGCTCGCCCAGGACCCCGACTTCCGGCACCGGTTCGCCACCGAGGTGGCTGCCGCGCGGAGGGTGGGCGGGTTCTACACCGCCCAGGTCGTGGACGCCGACACCGACGCGAACCCGCCCTGGTTGGCCACCGCCTACATTCCGGGCCCCTCGCTGCACCAGGCCGTCCGCCGGCACGGTCCGCTGCCGCCCGCGTCGGTGGCGGTGCTCGGGGCGGGTCTCGCCGAGGGTCTGATGGCGGTGCACGCCCGGGACCTGGTGCACCGCGACCTCAAGCCCGACAACGTCATCCTCGCCCAGGACGGGCCTCGGCTGATCGACTTCGGCATCGCACGGGCCATGGACTCACCCACCTACACCGCGGCCCAGCCGGTGATCGGCACCATCGGGTTCATGTCCCCCGAACAGGCTCGGGGCCACGAGGTCGCCCCGCCCAGCGACGTGTTCGCCCTGGGTTGCGTACTGGCCTTCGCCGCCACCGGCCGCAATCCCTTCGGGGAGGGCTCCGTCCACGCGATGATCTACCGCGTGGTGCATGAGGAGCCGGATCTATCCGGGCTGCCCCGATCCCTGGTCGGTCTGGTGGGAGACTGTCTGGTCAAGGCCCCCGACGCCCGCCCCGGTCTGGAGCGGGTGCTGGAGGAGCTGGCCGCCCCCACGCACTCCACGCGGCCCCATGACGATGGGCGGTGGCTGCCCGAGGCCATCACCGAGGTCATCGCGCGACGCACGAGCACGGCCGCGACCCTGGCCGAGACGAAGCGGGAGTCGGTCGCCGACCCGGGCACCTCCCAGGTGGCGCAGTCCCCGAGCCCGCACGCCCCGGGCGGCGGGCGGCCGGAGCAGCGTGGTCTGGTGGTCGCGAACCTCAGCGTCGAGCGGATGGAGGTCCTGGTGGACGGCTCCGTCCTGGGTGAGGTCGCGCCGGGCCACAGCGACACCTTTCCCCTGGCAGCGGGTGAGAACGCCGTCCAGGTGCGGGCCGCCGGGCGCACCAGCGCGGTGCGCGGCGTCCGTCTGCGAGCCGGGACCACCTCCAGGATGGCTTTCGACGTCCCCCGCGACGGCTCCGTGCCCGAACCGGTCCAGCGGGTGACCTTCGACGGCGGCAGAGGATGGAGCGCGGTCCCACCGGCCCTGGGCGTGGCGTTCATGGGGGCGTGCGTCGTCGTACTCGTCCTACTGGTGCCGCTCGAGCTGGCCGGACAGCTCACCGAGCCGGGATGGTCACCGCCGCTGGTGTGGACCGTCCTCCTGTCCTCGGCGGCCGGTCTGGGCCTCGGCGCCCGGGCCTGGTCCGGGGCCCGCCCCGCCGTCCGCCTCACCCTGGACTCACAGGGTGTGGTTTTCCTCCTGCACGACACCGAGCGGAAGACGGTCAGGTGGGACGACATCGAGCGGATCAGCGTGGTCGGGGACGGACCCGACGCCGACATCGTCCTCTGGCCTGGCAGGGACGGCCTCGGGCTGCGGGGAAGAGGTGTCCGGGGCGGCATCGCCGTGTACCGGGCCAGGCACGTCGGAGCGGGCGCTCCCCGGGACCTGCGGCGGCTGAGGGCGGCGCTGCGCTGGTTCGCCGGCGGTTCCTACGTCGAGCGGTCGCGGTGACGTCCGCGCTTTCGGTGACGGTGACCCTGTCCGGGCGGGAACCCGCTAGAACTCGGCTCGGGCGGGTGCCGGGCGCAGTACGGCGTCGCGCAGGGCCTTCACCGCGGCTGCGACCTCGCGGGCGTAGCCGATCACGGTGGAGCGGCGGCGGGCGCCCATGCTGGAGTCGCCCACCCCGACGGCGTCGATCCCCGCGGCGCGGGCGAGGGCGACCGTGCGGGGCAGGTGGAAGGACTGGGTGACCATGGTGGCCTCGCGCACGCCGAACAGGTCGCGCACCCTCACGCAGGTGTCCCAGGTGCGGTAGCCGTGGCGGTCGGCGTCGATCCGGTCGGCGGGCACGCCCTGTCCGACCAGGTACGCGGTCATGGTGTCGGTCTCGCGGCGGGACACCTCGCGGTTGTCGCCGGAGACGATGATCCGCTCGACCCGGCCGTTCTCGTACAGGCGCACGGCCAGGTCCAGGCGGCGGGCCAGCAGCGGTGAGGGGCCCTCGTCCCAGGCGGCGGCACCCAGGACCACGGCCACGGGCCGGTGCGGGACGGTGTCGACCTCACCACGGCACCCGGCGCTGCCCAGGAAGGTCCAGGCGTAGGGAGCCAGTGCCAGGGCGCACGCGCCCGCTCCGACCACCGCGATCCACAAGCCCACCCTGTCGCCCCTTCCGTCGTCACCCATCATGGCGCACCGGCGGAGCGCGGGTATCCGAACGAAGGCACACGGACCCGCGCGAGGAACAAGAAACGGGGACGCGTCGGAACTCTCGTGCCCGGTCTGCCTTCCCGGGGCACCCGGAACCGGCCCCGGCCCCCGGCCGAAACCGGCAACCGGCTCGTGGAGCCGTACCGCGACCGCGCAGGGCTCCGGACTCAGCTCCCGGTGCCCGCCCGACCACCCCAGGAGAAGGGCCGCTTGTACCGGATCGTCAGGGAGCCGCCCTGGCAGGAACCGGTGACGACGAAGTGCGGGGCGGACGCCCGGCGAAGGGAGTCGACGCTGTTGCGCAGCATGCCGAGCCAGGAGGAGTCCGCCTCCACATCGGCGGTGGCGCCCTCGGGCAGGATCACGTCGCACGCGCCCCAGGAGGCGTCGATGTGGACCTCGACGACGGCACTGGTCAGGGAGGCCTCACGGAAGTCGAGTCGGGTGGAGCCGTACTTGTTGTACACCTCGACGCGGCGCGGCACCTGCCACGCGCCCTTGCGGACGACGACGCTGCCCTGGGAGCGGATGACGAGGGTGTCGCCGCCGTCGCGGCGCTCCGGGAGAGCGCCCTCCACCGGCACCGGAAGGGGGCCCGGCAGCGCCTCGGCGCCCGTCGGCAGGTCGTCGGTGACCGGTTCGAGGTCGGCGTAGGTCTTGGCCGCGTAGACGGCGTTGAGCCGTTCGTCGAGTTCGTCGAGGGTGATGCGCCCCTGCGCCGCCGCCTCCCGTAGGACCTCCATCACCTGGTCCCTCTCGGCGTCAGAGATCCGCATCCGGCTCATGTCATTGGAGGCCACTGTCTCTCGCCCGGTCCTTTCCCGCTCTTTTTGTCACCACCACGGTAGAGCATGGGTGACGGTCCTCTCCATGGGCGGGAACGGCCGCGGGGCCGTGTCCGGCACACGCTCCCCGTTCGCTCCAGGTTCGCGGCCCCGCGCGCTTTGGGGAGGTCGGGGACTGGGTACCGCTTCTCTAGGGTGGTTGAGGACTCTGCCGGGGTAGGACGGACCCCGGCAGAGTCCTGAACCACATGTGGTTCCTGGTCTCTCCCTGGTACACGATCTCGCGTCGGCGCGCGTCTGCACAGCGCGTGTCCGCAACCGGCCACACCGCGAACCGCTCCCCCGCCGTACGGGCTCGGCGCGCCTCCTCCGCCCTTCCGGTTTTCGGTCCTGCCCTCTCCGTGCGTTCAGGGCACCCTCATCCTCCCCGCCAACCCCATGCGGAACAGGCACTCTGCCGGTGTCCCCCCACGCCGTTCACCGTATTTCGGTCAGATACATAACCCCCATTCCGGACACTGAGTTCGACCGGAGAACCGCAGGTCACGGGGAGTCCTCCCGACCGCTCCGAAAAACCTTCGCGCACCTCTCGAACACAGCTCCGCAAACGCCCCTCTGAGCTGGAAAAACACGAGACGCCCAACTCCTCCGGAACCTGACGGCAAACGCACCGGGAGCGGCGTTTGCCGGAATTCCGCGGCGAGCATCATTCCTTTGGGAGCCGCGGCCGCACAGGCCGTTCTCCCAGGCCAGACCATCCGCTCCGACCTCCCCGAGCACCACAGACACCACCTTGGTCGAAGACCGGAGGAAACCACGACGTGTCCGCCCTCGCGATCGCCCCGACGTTTCTCAGCGACTTCACCCGCCTCACGCCCGACGTCCAGCTCAACACCCTGGCCGTGATGCGCGCCTGCCAGGTCGGCGACGAGCCCGACCTGGAGTCCGTCGCGGGCGCCGCCGACCCGGGCGTCCGGGTCGTCAGCATCGCCCCCGACTGGTCCGGCGTCGTCGTCCCCGACGCCGCGGGTCACGGCCGGACCGGCGACGGCCGCCTCGCCGACGGCACGCACTACCGCCTGCTCACCGTGCGCCCGCGCGACGAAGCCCTGCGCTTCGCGCGCGACCTGCGCCCCGAGGCGCCGGCCGGGATCGACCCCGCTGAGGCCGATCCCACGCCCAGCGGTCCGCCCGAGCTCGCCGGAGCCCTGAGGGCTCCCTTCGACCAGTGGCAGCTGACCCTGCACCCCGACCAGCACCGGATCACCGAGGCGCACTACAACGGGTCCACGCAGGTCACCGGCGGCCCGGGGACCGGCAAGACCGTGATCGCGCTGCACCGCGCCGCCTACCTGGCCGAGCGCGACGCCGCCGCCCGGCCCGAGGACACCCGCGAGTCGGTGCTCCTGACCACCTACAACCGGGCGCTGGCGCAGTCCCTGGCCGAGCGGCTGGACCAGCTCCTGCCCGACCCCGGCGTGCGCGCCCGGGTGCGCGTGGCCACCATCGACAGCCTCGCTCGCTCGGTCGTGCAGGCCCACACCAGCATGGCGCCCCGCCTGATGGGCAAGGACGAGCTGGCCCGGCGCTGGCGCGCGGTGGCGGTGGCCGACGGCCTGCCCTTCTCCGGCCGCTTCCTGGTGGACGAGTGGGAGCAGGTCATCCTCGCCAAGGGCCTGGAGCTGCTGCCCGACTACATCCGCTGCGAGCGCAGCGGGCGGGTGCAGCACCTGGCCCCCGAGCACCGCCGCCAGGTGTGGGAGACCGTGCGGCGCTACGTCGGCGCCATGCGGGTGGAGGGGATGTGGTCCTACCCCCAGCTGGCCGCCGAGGCCGCGCGGATCCTGGACCGCGGTGAGCCGCTGTTCCGGCACGCCGTGGTCGACGAGGCCCAGGACCTGCACCCGACGCAGTGGCGGATGCTGCGCGCAGCCGTCCCGGAGGGACCGGACGACCTGTTCATCGTCGGCGACCCGCACCAGCGGGTGTCCGACAACCGGGTGTCGCTGGCCTCGCTCGGCATCAACGTGCGCGGGCGCGGTCAGCGGCTGCGGGTGAGCTACCGGGTGACCCAGGAGATCCTGGACTGGAGCATGCCGATCCTGGACCGCCGTTCGGCCCTGGGCATGGACGACAACGCCGACACCCTGGCCGGATACCGCTCGCTGCTGCGCGGTCCGGCGCCGGTGGTGCGCGGCTGCGAGGACCGCGCCGAGGAGCTCACCGCGCTGGGCGACTGGGTGCGGGTGTGGCTGGAGGCCGGGGTCAACCCGGCGGAGATCGCGGTGGCCGGGCGCAACCAGTGGATCGTGCGCGGCATCGCCAAGGAGCTGGAGGCCAGGGGCATCCCCACCGCCCAGCTGGAGGACAGCGGCTCCGCCGAGGCGGTGCGCGTGGGAACGATGCACCGGCTCAAGGGCCAGGAGTTCCGCTGCGTGGCGCTGATCGGCGTCAGCGACCACCTGCTGCCGCCCAAGGCCGCGATCGAGGCCGCCGACGGCGACCAGGTGGCGCTGGAGCACGCTTTCCAACAGGAACGGACGCTGCTGTTCGTGGCCTGCACCCGGGCCCGTGACGCGCTGTACGTGTCGCACGTGGGCCAGGCCAGCCGTCTGATCGACTCCGGTCTGTGACAGCGGGAGGGCGGGGGCGTCGCGGTGGCGGCGCCCCCGCCCTCCCGTGCGGCGGTGGGGTCAGGCGCCGCCGTAGCGGCCGTTGAGGTTCGGGATGTTCATGACGTCGGTGCTGGCCAGCGGGTTGTCCACGTCCACGTCGGTGACGATCATGTACGGCAGCAGCAGCGGGGGCGGGAAGTCCGGTGTGAAGGTGAGCGGGATCCCCAGGATGCGCACGTGCATGCGGGTGATGTGCATCTGGACGGATCCGTCCATGGTCATGGTGGGCAGGCCCAGGCTCATCCGGGTCCCGGCGTCCTCGAACCACAGTTCGGCGTCGACGAAGTCGGCCCGGCTCATGGTCAGCCGGATGTACCTCCGGGGGCCGTCGAGGGTGGGGCACTCCACCACGCCGTCGTAGCGTGCGCCGCTCATCGTCAGCCGGTCGGCGGTCAGGCCGGAGGTGCGGACCGAGCCGCTGAAGCAGTCGTGGGACCCCTCCACCGGAACCTCGGGGAGCTCCCCCTCCTCCTGGGCGGCCTGGCAGGCGCGGACGGCGTCCAGGAACTCCTCCTCGGACCCTGCCAGGGCGGACTCACCGGCGCCCATCTCGCACTCGTCCGGATTCGCTTCCTGGTCCTCCTCGCTCTCCTCCGGCTCCTCCCCGGTCTCCTCGTCCTCGGGCTGCTCGTCCGCACCGTCCCCTTCGTCCGCACCGGGTTCGGTCTCCGGTGGGGTGGGCCGGTCGGTGGGACTCGCCGAGGGTTCGTCGGAGGGCGAGGACGAGGGCTCGTCGGCGGGCTGTTCCTCCTCGTCGTCCGGGGGCAGGAACCAGTCCCAGGGCCAGTCGGCGGGCGCGGCGGCGCTGACCAGGGTCACGGCCAGCGCCAGGGGCAGGGCGAGTGCGGCCAGCGGCCGGGGGTCGCGGACGGCCTCGTCGGGCGTTCCGGGACCGGTGACGTCGGCGTCCGCGGCCCGTCGGCGTCCCCGACCCCGCCTCGGGCGACGGTTCACGTGGGGCGCCCACGCGAAGACGAGGGAGCCGCCGACGATGCCGAGCAGCATCCCGATGACGAAGCCGCCGAAGTTGGAGGTCACGAAGGACACCAGGGCGAGCATGAGCCCGACCACCCCGAAGAAGAGGTGCTGCGCGGTCTGGAACCAGCTCAGCACCCCCAGGGTGATCAGCAGCACCGCGATGAGCGGGCCCGACACACCGGCGATGCCGGTGTAGGCGATCAGGTCGATGGGCAGGATCAGGCTCTGCGCGGCCGGCGCGACCAGCAGCTCGACTCCGGCGATGACGAGGAGGAGTCCGCCCCAGAACGGACGGCCGCGCCGCCAGTTCCGGAAGCGCTCCCGGCCCCCGCGGAGCAGGGTCAGTGCGTGGGCCATGGGATCAGAAGCACTCGTGCTCGCCGGGCCTGACGGCCAGGCTCAGACCGGACAGCTTCAGGGATCCGGAGGTGACCGCCCAGGTGGTCAGCTCCATGTCGGAGACGGTGATGTTCTCGGACTGGAGGCCGAAGCCGCCCGCCGGTCCCTGGCCGCCCTCGGCCCTGTCCAGCGTGCTGGCGTCCCGGCCGATCTCGATGGAGCCGAACTCGGCGTCGCCCTGGAGCTGCTCGATGTCGAGGACGAGGTTGGTGCCCTCGACGGGGGTGGACTCACCCGCGGTGATGACGAGGGTGGCCTGGCCTATGGGCAGATCCCACAGGGAGGACATGCACAGGTTGGTCAGCTCGGCGGAGCCGACCGAGGACAGGCCGACCGGGCGGGAGGAGCCGTCGACGGAGGTGGCGGCGTCGCCGTACTGGGTGAAGCCGGTGCCCACGAGCTGGTCGGCGGACATCTTGAAACTGTCCCCGGACACCGCGAAGGAGGCGGCGAGCAGGCCCTGGGTGGTCATTCCCCCGAGGACCGCGGCGGCCGCGAGCCCGGGGACGGCCACGAGGGCGAACCTGCGCCAGCGCGTTCCGCCGCTGGCTTCGTGCTGCTCAGGCGCGCCCTGAGGCGCCTCGGACGCCTCGCCGGAAGCCTTGGGCATGAGTACCTCCAGTGTTCCGCCGCCCGTGGGCGGCGAGGGGGACGAACTTGCGCCGAGGCACGCCACGCGTGTTACATGGCACACACCCTACTCGGCGGTAGTGACGAACATTACAATAGTTGTTGTCACATTTCTAGATGGCGCATTCAATATCGCGGACTCGTATCCGGCGCACTACGGGCAACCGCACATGACCTGGAGAGAGACCAGCCGTGCCCTCAGAGCGCAGAACAGACCCCGCCGTCACCAGCACCGCCTCCCCGACCGATGACCGCTTCGACTACGACGTCCTCATCGTGGGCTCGGGTTTCGGCGGTTCGGTGAGCGCCCTGCGCCTCACCGAGAAGGGCTACCGCGTCGGCGTCCTGGAGGCGGGACGCCGCTTCACCCCCCAGACGCTGCCCTCCTCGTCGTGGGACGTCCGCAACTTCCTGTGGGCACCTCAGCTCGGCATGTACGGCATCCAGCGCATCCACCTGCTGCGCGACGTGATGATCCTGGCGGGCGCCGGTGTCGGCGGCGGTTCCCTCAACTACGCCAACACGCTCTACCACCCGCTGGACCCGTTCTTCGAGGACCCGCAGTGGCGGCACATCACCGACTGGAAGTCGGAGCTGGCGCCGTTCTACGACCAGGCCCGCCGCATGCTCGGCGTGCGCACCAACCCCACCGTCACCCCCTCCGACGTGCACCTGAAGGCGGTCGCCGAGGACATGGGCGTGGGGCACACCTTCCGCCTCACCCCGGTGGGCGTGTGCTTCGGCGACGGTCAGGACGGCGACGGCAGCCGGGCCCGACCCGGCGCGTCCGTGGGAGACCCCTACTTCGGCGGCGCGGGCCCCGACCGGCGGGCCTGCACGGAGTGCGGGGAGTGCATGACCGGCTGCCGCCACGGCGCCAAGAACACCCTGACCGAGAACTACCTGTACTTCGCCGAGCGCGACGGCGCCGAGGTGCACCCGCTGACCACCGTCGAGCGCCTGCGCGAGCTGCCGGACGGGGGCTTCGCCGCCGACACCCTCAGGACCGACGCGCCCCGGAGACGGTCGAACGCCCGCACGTTCACCGCACGCCAGGTCGTCGTGGCCGCCGGGACCTACAACACCCAGACGCTGCTGCACCGCATGCGCGACTCGGGCGCGCTGCCCCGCCTGTCGGCGAAGCTGGGCACGCTCACCCGCACCAACTCCGAGGCGCTCGTCGGCGCGATGAGCCGCCAGGTGCCACCGCAGGAGGACCTGACCCAGGGCGTGGCCATCACGTCCTCGTTCCACCCGGACGAGAACACCCACGTCGAACCGGTCCGCTACGGCAAGGGCTCCAACGCGATGGGGCTGCTCACCGCGATACAGGTGCCCGGCGGCGGGCGGATCCCGCGCTGGCTACGGTTCCTGGGGCTGGCGGCGCGCCACCCGACGGTGTTCGCCCGCAGCTTCTCCAACCGCCGCTGGTCGGAGCGGACCATCATCGGCCTGGTGATGCAGTCGCTGGACAACTCGCTGACGACGTCGGTCCGGCGGGGACTGCTGGGCAGAAGGAAGAAGCTGACCTCCCGGCAGGGCCACGGCGAGCCGAACCCGACGTGGATCCCGGCGGGGCAGGAGACGGCCACCCGGCTGGCCGAGCGCATCGACGGATTTCCGGGAGGCACGTGGGGCGACGTGTTCAACGTCCCGATGACCGCACACTTCCTGGGCGGCTGCCCGATCGGCGACAGCGCGGAGACCGGGGTCATCGACCCGTACCACCGGTTGTACGGCCACCCGGGCGTCCACGTGGTGGACGGCTCGGCGGTCACCGCGAACCTGGGGGTGAACCCGTCGCTGACCATCACCGCGCAGGCCGAGCGCGCGATGTCGATGTGGCCGAACAGGGGCGAGGAGGACACCCGGCCGGAGCAGGGCGAGCGGTACCGGCGGGTCAGGCCGGTGTTCCCGGTATCCCCGGCGGTCCCGGCCGGTGCCTTCGCCGAACTGCGGTTCACCGCCTCGCTCCCGCTGTCGGTGGTGGACTCCGACTCACCGAGAGGGGACGCCGCCCCAGCGCGAGAAGCCCGCCCGTAAAGCGCACAGCGGCGCCCCGCCCCAGGGGGTGACCCTCTCCAGGCGACCTCAACCAAGCACCCGTAGAGCGTGGGATGAGGCTGGAGACAGCGGGGTTGACGTAGAGCGGACCGGCGTCAGCAACCACGCACCCGTAGAGCCCGGGCTGACGCCGGCGGACCCCCTCAGGCGGAGCCCGCCAGCCCCCCGGCCGCCCCGCCGCGCTCCCCGCCGCCACCCTCCCCACCCGCACCGTTCCTCCCCGCGCCACCCCTTCCACCCACGCCCTCCTTGCCCGGGCCCTCCTTCTCCAGGTACTCCATCGCCAGGGCGAAGTGCTCCCCCATGACGTTGGTGAGGTTCTCCGCCATCGCCTGCGCCAGGACCGCGTCCACGGCCTGCTGCGCGAGCGGGCGCACCCGGCGGATCAGCTCGGCCATTTCGGCGGTCTCCTCGCTCCGCACCACCGTGCCGGGCGCGTACTCGGCGATGATGTGGTCCGCGACCAGGCGGACCATGTGCTCGGCGACGTGGCCGACCTTGTCGCGCAGGTTCTCGGCTATGTCGAGCACCGAGTCCACGGTCATGCCCAGCTTCACCAGCTCCACCCCGGCGTGCAGCAGCCGCGGGCTGGGCACCCGGAAGCGCAGTCCGTCGCGTTCGAGCACGCCCAGGTCCAGGGAGCGCTTCACCGTGCGGGGCGTGACGCCGTGGCCGAAGAGTGTGCGCAGGTCGCCCATGGTCAGGTAGCCGGCGATCTCGTCACTCCAGGCGTCCCCTATCGCCGACTCGAAGCCCAGGATGTCGGAGAGGTCGCCGCCGCGCTCCCAGACCCGAAACATCTCGCCGATATTGGCGAAGGTGTAGCCGCGCCGGAGCAGTTGGCCGATCAGCCGCAGACGCGCCAGGTGCGCCTCGGAGTAGATGCCCACGCGACCCTCCCTGCGGGGAGGGGCGAGCAGGCCGCGGTCCTGGTACACCCGGACGTTGCGCACCGTCGTGTCGGCGAGCCGGGCGAGTTCGTCAATGCGGTATTCGGCCATGGGTCCAGCCTAGAGACAACCGCGAACCCTACTCGTCAGTAAATTCCCGGCTCCACCCCATTGCATTGTGACAATGCCCGTTGTAACGTTCCGGCAGGAACTGTGGAGGAGATCACATGACGACCCCCCCGCCGCGTCACCTGCGACGGCTGCCCGGCCAGAACGCCCTCGTCACCGGAGCCTCCGGCGCGTTCGGCAGCGCCACGGTGGCCGTCCTCCGCCACCTCGGCGTGAACGTGGTCGGCATCGACCGCAAGCCCGCCCCCGGAGTCGTCGGCTGCGACATCACCGACGACGACCAGGTGCGCGAGGGTGTCGCCGAGGCCCTGGACCGGCTCGACGGACGCCTGGACCTGCTGATCCACTACGCGGGTGTCGGACCGGCCGTGGACATCGGCCAGGCCCCGGACGTCCACGTGCACCAGGCGCTGGAGGTCAACCTGCTGGGCACCTGGCGGGTCACCGCCGCCGCGATGCCCGCGCTGCTGCGCAGCAGGGGCCGCGTCGTCGTCACCGCCTCGCTCCTGGCGAACCTGTCGCTGCCCTTCGCCGGGGCCTACACGGTGTCCAAGAGGGCGCTGACCGCCTACGCCGACTGCCTGCGCGCCGAGTACGGCTCGCACATCGGCGTCACCACCGTCCACCCCGGCTACGTCGACACCCCGATCCACAACAGCTCCCGGGCCACCGGGGTCGCGCTCGACGGCCTCGTCCCCGCCGAGAGCGAGCGCGACACCGTCATGGCGGTGGTCCGCGCGGCCGGGGCCAGGTACGCCCGCCGCGACACGGCCTCCACCGCGCTCGGCACCGCCGGACTCCACCTGTTCCGGCACTTCCCCGGCACCACCGAACAGATCGTGTCGCTCCAGGTGGGCCTGCTCCTGTCGGACGGCGCCTTCGGCGACGCGGAGATCGCCCGGGGGCTCCACTCTCGGCACGCCAACCCCCTGGTCCGGTCGGACGCGTCCTGAGGAGGAACACACAGATGACCACACGGATGACCGCAGAGATCACCGCAGAGACCACCGCCAAGCCCAAGACCACCGCCAAGCCCAAGACCACCGACCGCGAGGACATCGCCAAGCGTCTGCTGCGCGGCTCGGCCAAGGCCTCCTTCGATCCGCTCGTCGAGATCGACTGGGACGCCCCCGTGGACAAGGACATGTGGGCGATCCGCCCCGAGCGCCTCTCGCTGTACGGCACCTACCTGTGGGACCGGCTCACCGAGGAGCAGCGCAAGGAGCTCTCCCGGCTGGAGATCGCCAGCGTCGCCACCATCGGCATCTGGTTCGAGACCATCCTCATGCAGATGCTGGTCCGCCACGCCTACCACCACGACCCCAGCACCAACCACGTCCAGTACGCCTACACCGAGATCGCCGACGAGTGCCGCCACACGGTGATGTTCGCGAAGATGGTGGGCAAGCTCGGCTGGCAGACGCACAAGCTCGACCCCATCGCCTTCCACCTCGGCAACCTCTTCAAGACCATCGCGCACGGCCCGCTGATCTTCGCCGGAGCGCTGTTCGTCGAGGAGGTCCTCGACCAGCTCCAGCGCGAGGCGGTGCCCGACGAGCAGATCCTGCCGCTGGTGCGCTCGGTCTCGCGCATCCACGTGGTGGAGGAGGCACGGCACATGCGCTACGCCCGCGAGGAGTTCCAGCGCGACTGGGCCACGCGCGGCCCGCTCAACCGGGCCTACAGCCGGATCATCCTCGGCCTGGTCACCTACTACTCGGCCACCCGGCTGATCAACCCCAAGGTGTACGCGCAGGTCGGGCTCGACCCCCGCGAGGCCTCCCGGGTCGCCCGGAACAACCCCCACTGGATCGGCACCAAGACCTGGGCCGCCCGCAAGGTGGTGAGCACCCTGGACACCGCCGGTGCCATCACCGGCCTGGGCCGCTACTTCTGGAAGAAGGCCGGACTGCTCGGCTGACCCCTCCCCGACTCCGGACGTCTCTCCTGTCGACGCCTCGGAACCGGGCCCCCTCGGGGACCGGGCTGCTCCCCGGCAACCCCCGAACCCGCAGGCCGCGGACTCCGGTCCGGACACCGCGGCCTGCGGGCCCCAGACCCCATCGCCGGAGGACGAAACGCGCCACGTCCTCCGGCGGTGGCCCCACCTCCCGGGGGCGTAACGCGCCACGTCCCCGGGAGCCCTCCCCCCGGAGGCGTACGCGCCACACCTCACGGGGTGACAAAACCCCCGGAGGCGAAACACGCCGCGCCTCACGGGGTGACAACTCCCCCAGGGGCGAAACGCGCCGCGCTCCCGGGGGCACACCCGCCGATCCGGACGGCGACACGTCCGGGCCGGTCCGCACGAAGGGACCAAGACGTGACCGAAGCACCACCCCACTTCCGGGTGGCCGTCATCGGCTCCGGCTTCGCCGGGATCGGGATGGCCGTCCGCCTCAAGCAGGCCGGTCTGAAGGACTTCGTGGTTCTGGAGCGCGCCGGCGGGGTCGGCGGCACCTGGCGTGACAACTCCTACCCGGGCGCCGCCTGCGACGTCCCCTCCCACCTGTACTCGTTCTCCTTCGCGCCCAACCCGCACTGGAGCCGCAGCTTCTCCCCCCAGCCCGAGATCTACGACTACATGAAGCGGGTCGCCGGGGAGTACGGGGTGGAGGAGCACGTCCGCCCCGACCACGACATGAGGTCCGCGCGATGGGAGCCCGGGGGCAACCGGTGGCGGATCGAGACCAGCCAGGGGACCGTCACCGCCCAGTTCCTCGTCAGCGCGGCGGGACCGCTCGCGGACCCCTCCTATCCCGACATCAAGGGCCTGGACACCTTCGAGGGGACGATGTTCCACTCGGCGACCTGGGACCACGACCACGACCTCACCGGCCGCAGGATCGCGGTGATCGGCACCGGGGCGTCCGCGATCCAGTTCGTGCCCAGGATCCAGCCCAAGGCCGGGAGGCTGACGCTGTTCCAGCGCACGGCCCCGTGGGTGATGTTCCGGCACGACCGCGACATCACCCGGTTGGAGAGCTGGCTGTACCGCAACGTGCCGCTCACCCAGCAGATCGCCCGCAAGAGCATCTACTGGGGCCGGGAGAGCTACATCCTCGGCTTCGCCAAGAACCCCCGGCTGCTCTCGGTCGTGGAGAGGCTGGGCCGGGCCAACATCCGCCGCAGCGTGAAGGACCCCGAACTGCGGGCCAAGCTCACGCCGAGCTTCCGGGCGGGCTGCAAGCGCATCCTGATGTCCAACGACTACTATCCGGCGCTGGCCCGGCCCAACGTGGACGTGGTCACCGACGGGATCGTGGAGGTGCGCCCCCACGCCGTGGTCACCCGCGACGCCTCGGGCCGCGAGACCGAGCACGAGGTCGACACGATCATCCTCGGCACCGGGTTCCACGTGAGCGACCCGCCCGTGGCACAGCGGATCCTCAACGCCGAGGGGCGCTCGCTCTCCGACCACTGGGGCGCGGACGTGCAGGCCTTCCGCGGCACCACCGTGGCCGGGTTCCCCAACGCCTTCGTGCTGGCGGGGCCGAACACCGGGCTGGGTCACACCTCGCAGCTGTTCATGATCGAGGCCCAGATCCGGTACACGATGCAGGCGCTGAAGTACCTGTGCCGCAACGGCCTGGACCGCATGGACGTGCGTCCGAAGGCCCAGCACGACTACAACGAGATGGTCGCCAAAGCCATGGAGGGCACGGTCTGGGTGACCGGCGGCTGCGACAGCTGGTACCTCAACGAGCAGGGTCGCAACACCACGCTGTGGCCGACCTTCACCTGGGACTTCGCGCTACGCACGCGCTGGTTCGACCCCCACAACTACGACCTGCGGGTGGATCGCTCCCGCGACCGCGGTTCCCGGCGGTCCGCGGTCCGCGGCGGAACGGCCCCGGGAGGGAAGCGGTATGAGCGGGTTCGGTGACGAGGAGGAGGAGTACCGGGGCACGGTGACGGTCGTGCTGCCCGGCGCCGGCGGCGCGGCCGACGGCGGCGGCGCGCAGCGGGCGTCCGGTACGAGGAGTGCGGCAGGTGCTGAAGGTGCACCGGAAACAGGTGCACCGGAAACGCTGGGTTCATCGGATGCGGCGGGTACCAAAGTGACGGCAGATACCGAGGGTGCGCCGGGTGCTGAAGGTGCGCCGAACGCGTCGGGTTCGCCGAGTGTTGAGAACGCGGTGGGTACGCAAGGTGCGGCAGGTACTGAGGGTGCGGCGGACGAGGGCGTCGCCGTGCAGGTCCAGGCCCACCTGGCGGGCCACTTCTCCCCCCTGACCGGTGACTACCGTTGGCGGGGGCGGCTGTCCCCCAGCCCGGAGGTGACCGAGGCCTTCCGCGGCGGCGTGCGTACGGTCGTGGTGCGCACCCCCGACGGGTTCGAGGGCACCGGGGTCCTGGACGAGCCCAACCTGTGGGGCGGCCATCCGGTCAACGGGGCCGGTTCCCCGCCCTTCGCCGTGCCCCACGTGGACATCGACGAATCCGACGACTGAACGCTTCCGCGCACGCCCCGGGACCGCGCCGACCCGGGGCGCCCCCTTACTCCCCCGGCGCAGCCTTCCCCCGAAGTGAGAGGTATCCCCGATGGCAACCCGACACGTGGGTCAGGTCCGAGAACTCCAGGTGCGCTCCGCCGACGGCACACGGCTGCACGTCGAGGTGCGCGGCCCAAAGGAAGGACCGACCGTGGTCCTCGCGCACTGCTGGGCGACCTCGCTGGCCTCGTGGGGGCCGGTGGTGCGCGAACTGGACCCGTCCCTGCGGGTGGTGCTCTACGACCAGCGCGGTCACGGCCGCACCCAGGCACCGCTGACCAGGGCGGGCTACGGCGCGCAGAAGCTGGCCGAGGACCTGTGCGCGGTCCTGGAGGCGACCGTTCCCGAGGGTGAGAAGGCCGTGGTGGCCGGGCACAGCATGGGCGGGATGACCATCATGTCGGCCGGTGCGCACCCGGTGTTCCGGGAGAGGGCCGCCGCGGTGCTGCTCACCAACACCGGCTGCAAGGAACTGCCGGTGCGGTCGACCGCGATCCCGCTGCCCGGCCCCCTGGGCACGCTGGGCGCGCAGGTCTTCCTCAAGGCCCCGGTACCGCTGGGTCCGCGCAACGCACTGACCACGGCGGTGCTGAAGTCCATGGTGATGGGGAAGAAGGCCGATCCGCGCATGGTGCGGCTGTGCATGAGGATGGTGCACGCGTGCGGCGGTGTGTCCCGGGGCTCGTGGGGGCGGGTGATCTGCACGCTGGAGGCGGAGGAGACCGCCCGGCAGGTCTCGGTGCCCACGGTGGTGATGGTGGGAACCGACGACAAGCTGACCCCGCCCTGGCACGCGCACCACATCGGGTCGCTGCTGAAGGACTGCCGGGAGGTGCGGGAGATCCCCGGCGCCGGTCACATGGGGCCGCTGGAGTACCCGAGGGCCCTGGCCGAGATGGTGGACAAGCTCGCCGCCGAGCACCTGGAGCCGCGGACGCAGGCCGCCTGACCCGGGCCCTGTACTGACGCCCCCGGCTCCCCGGCCGGGGGCACCCGCGTGCGCGACGATTCCCGGAGCCCGCGAGCGCAGCCGCCAGGGAACGTGTGGCTACTCGTGTTCGCGGTTCAGGGACGCGATGAACTCGTCGAGGGCTTCCTCTGACGGTGGCGGTGGTGACGGGGAGGAGGATCGCAGGCGTTCCCTGAGCCGGGCATGGGCGAGGGCCTCCTCATAGCCCTCGGTTCCCGGACTCAGCCGCCGGGCACCGCAGCCCCTGGTGCCGTCCTCCAGTGTGACGGAGAAGGGCACGAGCACGGTTACGCCGTCCTTGTCCAAGCGAGCCACCGGCAACCTCCGTCCGCGCCTCACGATAGACGAGCGACCTCTTACTGCCAAGGGATCGCGGAACCGTCCCCACGGGCACGGGGCTCACCGCACGTTCCCCGGCGGCGGGCCGGAGGCGCGAGAGATCGGGGGCGCGAGGGGTCGGGGGCGCGAGGGGTCGGGGCCACAGCCGCCTTCGCCCGTGGCCGTGGCCGTAGCCGTCGAAACGGCTGCCTACTGACGTTCCGGTGCTGGCTCGTCGGTGCCGTCCGGGACGGGTTCGGGTTTGGTGTGCAGGACCTCGCGGGCCTGCTCCGAGGCGCGGATGATGCTCTCGCGGACGAAGTCGACGAAGCGGGCGATGTTCTCCAGGCGCACGGCGGCCGGGGTCCCAGGCCCCAGAACCTGGACGCCCTGACGTGCGGTTTCGACGAGGTGGGCCTCGGCCTGGGCGTTGGCCAGCATCGACTGGTACCAGACGTCGTCGTCGACGACGTAGCGCTCACGGCGGCGTTCGTCGCGTTCGCGGCGCACCAGGCCCTGGCCCTCCAGGAACGTGATCGCCTTGGAGACCGAGGCCGGACTGACCTGGAGGCGCTGGACGAGTTCGGCCGCGGTGAGGCTGCCCGTGTCGGTGGTGTAGAGGGAGACCAGGACCCGGGACGTCATCTTGGGCAGGCCCGACTGCATGAAGACGGCGGCGAACGCCTCCTCGTACTCGCGCACGGCCTCGGCGTCGCGTCCGTAGGCCTGCGGGGGCGCCTGTGTCGCACGGGTCGCGGTCTTGGTGCGGCGGCGGGTGCGGTGCTGGGTGGCGCGGTGGGCCAGGTCGGCGCGGTAGCCGGTGGGGCCGCCGTTGCGCGTCACCTCGCGCGTGATGGTCGAGGTGGGGCGGTCCAGGTCTTTGGCGATCCGCGCGTAGGCCAGTCCCTGGGCCAGTCCCATCTCGATCTGTTGGCGTTCGGACTGGGTGAGCCTGCCTCCGGGCATCGCGGTCTCCTTCAGGGTGCGTGGGTGCGCCCACCCTAGCGTTTACTTTCTCTCCATTGCAACGCTCGGGATGGAGTTTGTTGCATTAGATCCAGAACCATTGCAACAATTCCCCAGCCACTACCTGCGAATACGGAACTTCTCCGCAAAGTCCCTGTTGCCACAACTCTAAACGCAACGTAGCTTTTCCATCATCAGAAACAGCGAGCCGCACCAGCGCCGCCCAAGACGAAGGAAAACACGATGCACACCCTCCCCACCCCCGCCCCCATCACCACCGTCCTGGACATCCCCGCCGCACGCATCCAGCTCATCGCCGCCGACCGCACCGACACCACCGTTCAGATCCAACCCGCCAACCCCTCCAAGAACCGCGACGTCAAGGCCGCCGAACAGACCACCATCACCCACGACGACGACGTCCTGCGCATCCAGGCCCCCACCCCCAAGAACCAGGCCTTCGGCCCCTCCGGCTCCATCGAGATCACCATCCAACTGCCCACCGGCTCCCACCTCCAGGCCAAGGCCGCCAGCGCCGAACTGCGCGGCGTCGGCCGCCTCGGAAACGTCACCTTCGAAGCCGCCCAGGGCCCCGTCAAGCTCGACGAGACCGCCAACGCCCACCTCACCCTCCTGGACGGCGACGTCTCCATCGGCCGCCTGGGCGGCCCCGCCCAGATCCGCACCCAGAAGGGCGACATCGACATCGCCCAGGCCACCCACGGCACCGTCGAACTGCGCACCGAATCCGGCGACATCACCATCAGCGCCGCCCCCGGCGCCTCCGCCTCCCTGGACGCCGCGACCCCCGACGGCCGCATCCACAACGCCCTCAAGAACGACGGCGCCACCACCCTCGACATCCACGCCACCACCTCCCACGGCGACATCACCGCCCGCAGCCTCTGAGCAGCCATTTCCCACCCCCCGACCACCTGACGACTTACGGAGATCCATGATGGAAAACGACAACGGCCGCTTCTCCAAGGCGGGGCTGCACAGAATGCGCGACGTGCTGGCACGCCATGTCGGGAGCGGGAGGATTCCCGGGCTCGTCGCCCTGGTCAGCCGGGGCGGTGAGACGCACGTCGAAGCGCTCGGGACGATGCGCCACGACGGTGGCGCGCCGATGCGCCGAGACACGATCTTCCGGATGGCCTCGACGTCCAAGCCGGTCTCGATGGCGGCGGCGATGGTCCTGCTCGACGAGTGTCGGCTGCGGCTGGACGACCTGGTGGAGCAGTGGCTGCCCGAACTCGCCGACCGGCAGGTGCTGAGGCGGATCGACGGCCCGCTGGACGACACCGTGCCGGCGCGGCGGCCGATCACCGTACGGGACGTGCTGACCTCCACGTTCGGGCTCGGCATCGACCGGAGCGCGCTGGGCACTCCGATCATGAACGCGGTCTTCGGGCAGGGGCTCACGCCCGACCTGCCGGAGCCGATGCCCGAGCCGGACGAGTGGATGCGCCGCCTGGGCACGCTTCCGCTGATGCACCAGCCCGGAGAGCAGTGGCAGTACCACATCAGCAACGACCTGCTCGGCGTGCTCGTCTCCAGGGTCACGGGGCAGTCGTTCGAGACGTTCCTGCGCGAACGCGTCTTCGAGCCCCTGGGCATGAGGGACACCGGTTTCCACGTGCCCGCCGACAGGATGGACCGGCTGCCGCCCCTCTACGCACCCGACGCGCAGACCGGGGAGTTCCACGTGTGGGACCCGGCCGAGGGGGGACGGCACAGCCAGCCTCCGGCGTTCCAGGGCGGCGGCGGTGGGCTGGTCTCCACCGTCGACGACTACCACGCCTACTTCCAAATGCTGCTGAACCAGGGGATGCACGGGTCTGAGCGGATTCTGTCCCGGCCCGCCGTCCAGCTGATGACCACCAACCGCCTCACGCCCGAGCAGCAGGCCGCTCGCAACACCATGGCCACCGAGAACGTCCACGTGTCGTTCGGCCAGGGGCAGCACGGCGGTTGGGGCTTCGGGATGGCGGTGCGCACCTACCGGGGTGACTACGCGCCCGTCGGCCAGTTCGGCTGGGACGGCGGAGCCGGTACCTCGACCTACGCCGACCCGGAGAACCAGCTCACCGGAATCGTGCTCACCCAGGTCGGGATGTCCGTCCCGGACTCGGCGCGGCTCATCCACGACTTCTGGACCACGCTCTACCAGGCGATCGACGACTGAGGCCGGGCCCCGGGTCCCGGTACGCCCGCCCCTGTCCCACAAGGCCCATCGGCCCCTGACGGCCCAGCCCCCGACGTCTCCGCTCGGGGGTTGGGTCTCGGGGGCCGTCGTGGCGACGGCCCCGCCGGTGAGCGGTGCGCGGCTTCTCCCCGCCGTTCCGCGGGCTGCGGTGGACGTCCGGAGGGTGCGGTCGGTGTCCGGCGGGTGCGCGCTCAGCCGCGGTGGAAGACGTAGCCCGCGTGGTGGAGCACACCGTCGAAGAAGCGGCCGTAGGCCCAGAACCCCAGGTCGTCGCGGTAGACGATGCGGTCACCCTCGATCCAGAACGATCCCTGGTAAGCGTGGGGGCGTCCGCCGCGCGTCTCGTCGTAGCGGCCGTCGGCGGTCAGTTCCTGGTGGATGAAGCCCGTCTCGTCGATCCACATACCCAGGTACGGGCTGTCCGCCGGTGTCCGCGCCGGTCCCGGGAACCGCTCGGTCCGGGGTTCGGTCAGGCGTCGGCCGTTGAACAGGGCGAACTCGCCGTCGATGACGACCGCGGCGGCCTGCTCCGGGCGCCAGATCACCTGCTCCAGCGCGGTGGCCTCGGGGTGGTGACCGGAGATCACGACGAAGGTCGCCGGGTTTCCGGGTGCCAGTGTGCCGACCCGGTCGGAGGGATGCCTGCGCAGTCCGGCGACGGTGTCGTTCTCGACCACGCCCGGGACGACGGTCAGCCCCGTGCAGTCCACGACGACCGCGCCGTCGTCCTCGGCGGCGGTGTGCAGGCCGGTGCCGACTCCGGCTATCTCCTTCCCGGCCAGGAGAAGGTCGGCGCCGGTCAGGTCGCCGATCAGCGGGTCGAACGTGTACACGGTGGCGTTGACGAACAGCAGCGGGCGGTGCGGCTCGGCGGCGATGGTCCTCAGCAGGTCCTCGTCGAACAACTTGGCGCTCATGGTCCACTTCCGAAGGGTGTGTGTGCGTCTCGGGAACGCTCTCCACCCTCGGTGCTGGAAGACCGGGTGACCAGGCCGCGCTCCACCGGGGTGCGGCACACCCTGGCTGGCCATGGCTCGCCTGTCTGGACGACGTCGGCGGACCATCCCCGCGTGCGTGGGGAGCACGTAGGACTGGACGGATGGCCGGTCGCGTTCACGGGACCATCCCCGCGTGCGTGGGGAGCACTCGGCTTGCACCACCCGAACTGTAGGCACTCAGGGACCATCCCCGCGTGCGTGGGGAGCACGACGTCGAGGCGGTCGACCTCGGCGCCGCCCTGGGACCATCCCCGCGTGCGTGGGGAGCACTGGGAAAGCCCCGGCGGTCGGCCGGGGCGGCGGGGACCATCCCCGCGTGCGTGGGGAGCACGGGCGCAGGTGCGCCATGATCACGCCGAGGTGGGGACCATCCCCGCGTGCGTGGGGAGCACCGTGGACGCCCGGTTCGGGGTCGGCCAGGGCGGGGACCATCCCCGCGTGCGTGGGGAGCACATCTCCTCCTCCGTGGGCTCCAGGGCGTCAAGGGGACCATCCCCGCGTGCGTGGGGAGCACAGTCAGCGACCTGCGAACTTACCAGTGGCAAGCAGCCGTTTTTCCAACTTCCCAAAAAGAAGACAAAACGAACGAAGCGCGCAGCTCTCGAGCAATCATGACAACATCGGCTGGGCAATCGGTCAGGAGGCGCTCGGAAGGTCGGCGGGGCGTGTCCGGTCGTCTGAGGGCGCGAGACGTATTCGCTGGCCTTCGGCTCCCACGGTGACCTCGAACAGGTCCCGAGCCGGGCCTCCGTGCGTCTCCCACCACCGGTAAGCGGCCTCGACCTCCGCCCACAGGCTGCGGGGTCCGGCCTGCTCAACCGCGTACTCCTCGGCACCGGGCACGTAGTCCACCGACGCCCATGAGCCCGCGGTGTCGTACAGCCACAGTGTTCCCTCCCCTGAGTCGTCGTCCGCGTCGAACCAGGCCCGGCACAGGCCCGGAACCGCCGCACCAACGGTGAACTCCGCGCCGGAGCCGTGGGCGACCACGTGGTGCGGGTCCACGTCAGTGTGGGAGGTAAGCACCGGAGCGTCGAAATCAACGTAGTCCGACCAACGGCCCCGGTGAGCGCGTTGGTCGCGCAACCACATGAACGGAGCGTCGCCGATGGGTCGGCCGGTCGCGGTGCCGTCCGCGCCCACCACTAGGCGCAACAGCGCGGTCGCCGCGTAGTCGTTCCCCCACGGGGTCAGGATGATTCCGCCCGGCCTGGTCTGCTCCACCCACGCGTAGGGGATCTGCTTGGCGGCGACGGTGGCGAGCACACGGTCGAACGGAGCGGCCTCGGGGACACCCTGTGCGCCGTCGCCGCACACCACGGTCGGCTTCCAACCGGCGGCCTCCAGAGCGGTGCTGCCCAGCTCGACCAAGGCCGGGTCCACTTCGATGCTGGTGACGTTGTGCGAACCCAACCTGGCGCACAGCAGTGCCGCGTTGTATCCGGTGGCGGTACCAATCTCCAGCACCCGCATGCCGTCGGTTACGTGAAGGGCCTCCAGCATGCTGGCGACCAGGGAGGGCTGTGAGGCGGAGCTGGTGGTGTAGCGGCCCCGGCCGTCAGCCCCGGCCGGGGTGCCGTCGTCGACCTGTGTGGGCAGGGCGTAGTCGGCGTAGACGTTCTCCCACCAGTACGGGTCGTCCCGGCCGACGGGGACCATCCATCCGTCGGCACGGGCACCGTCGTCGGCCCAGATGGGGTCGGGAACGAAGAGGTGGCGGGGCACCTGAAGAAAAGCGTCCCGCCACCGGGGATCGGTGAGCGCGCCCGCCGTCTGGAGGCCGTCCACCAGGGCGACCAAACGGGCGTTGGTGTCAGGAGAGCCCACTACTTGCCGCCGCCCTCTTTCCCTCCGCCTCCGTGAGGGCTCGGCTTCTGGCCGTCCTGCTGCCACTTCGGGTCGGACTTCTTGTCCTCGCTGTCCGGCTTGCCGTGACTGCCCATCGGGGGTTCCTCCTCGGGATCCGTTCCAAGAAGGACCGTAACGCGACATTCGCTGTGGGTCACCAACGTTGGCCGGACTCGGTCATTCCTGGAATTCCAGGTTCTGCGGCGTCCGTACCGAACATGGACTGGCCCATCCCCGCGTGCGCGGGGAGCACGCCGGAGACGACACCGACACCCCCACGGAGGGGGGACCATCCCCGCGTGCGCGGGGAGCACTGTCGGTCGAACACCAGCGCGTCATACGGCGCGGGACCATCCCCGCGTGCGCGGGGAGCACCAACACGCTCACCTCGCCGAGTCCCTTCTCCCGGGACCATCCCCGCGTGCGCGGGGAGCACGGTCAGGGCCTGCGGGGAAAGAGCGTGGCGGGGGGACCATCCCCGCGTGCGCGGGGAGCACACCGCTCAGCAGCGGACCACTTTCAGCGGCCCCGGACCATCCCCGCGTGCGCGGGGAGCACAGCCGTGTGGAGGTGGCGATCAGGGTGGGCGCGGGACCATCCCCGCGTGCGCGGGGAGCACGCCTTCGTTGAGGTCGGCCACGATGGCGGCGCGGGACCATCCCCGCGTGCGCGGGGAGCACGGCGATCTCCTGGCGGAGGTTCGCGACCAGGCGGGACCATCCCCGCGTGCGCGGGGAGCACGCCAGGCCGCCCGGCTGCAAGCGCGTGCCAATGGGACCATCCCCGCGTGCGCGGGGAGCACCCCTGGTCGCGCTCCCCGCCATCGGCGCCACAGGGACCATCCCCGCGTGCGCGGGGAGCACCCCGCCCACGAGGGGCCAGGGTCCGGCGCCGGGGGACCATCCCCGCGTGCGCGGGGAGCACGACCACCCCCGGGTCCGGCGCGGCCGGGTCCGGGGACCATCCCCGCGTGCGCGGGGAGCACGGCGGCCGAGAACCCGAGGTTGTTCCGGGGCCTGGGACCATCCCCGCGTGCGCGGGGAGCACCGTGGCACAGGCGGGTGTCCCAGTTCAGCCCGGGGACCATCCCCGCGTGCGCGGGGAGCACCGGAGGCCGGCGTTGGGGTCCTTCGGGTGGGGGGGGACCATCCCCGCGTGCGCGGGGAGCACCCCGACCCGGTTCGCGGCTTCGGCGTAGACCTCGGGACCATCCCCGCGTGCGCGGGGAGCACCGGAGGCCGGCGTTGGGGTCCTTCGGGTGGGGGGGACCATCCCCGCGTGCGCGGGGAGCACCCCGACCCGGTTCGCGGCTTCGGCGTAGACCTCGGGACCATCCCCGCGTGCGCGGGGAGCACGTTCGGGTGTACGGGTCGCCGTTGGTGCGCTCGGGACCATCCCCGCGTGCGCGGGGAGCACACCACCAGCCCGGCCATGACCACGTTGCTGGGGGGACCATCCCCGCGTGCGCGGGGAGCACTCCGGCGGGGTCCGGCGGGGGTCGGGGGTTGGGGGACCATCCCCGCGTGCGCGGGGAGCACACTACAGAGCGCGACTTTGATAGTCGCGCTCCGGGACCATCCCCGCGTGCGCGGGGAGCACTCGTCGGCCCCCGCTCGCATCTGAGCGCGGACGGGACCATCCCCGCGTGCGCGGGGAGCACTCAAGCCGTAGGAGGACCCGTGGCCCGCTACCGGGACCATCCCCGCGTGCGCGGGGAGCACCTTTGCCCACTGCTGAATTGACAGCTCTTGCAAGGACCATCCCCGCGTGCGCGGGGAGCACTCACCCGATAGCGAGGCGACGTAGGCACGTCAGGGACCATCCCCGCGTGCGCGGGGAGCACACCCGGGGGGACCTGGTCCGCGAGATCACCCTGGGACCATCCCCGCGTGCGCGGGGAGCACCCTTAATGGAATTCCATACGGCGATGGTCGCGGGGACCATCCCCGCGTGCGCGGGGAGCACGAAGAGGGCCACAGGTCGTCACCTGTGGCCCGGGGACCATCCCCGCGTGCGCGGGGAGCACCGTACATTCACGGTACGACCCTGGGGGGACACGGGACCATCCCCGCGTGCGCGGGGAGCACGTTTCCCCACTGCCCATTGGTGCACGCATTGAAGGGACCATCCCCGCGTGCGCGGGGAGCACCGTCGTACAGCCAGGGGCGCACCGAGAACTGTGGGACCATCCCCGCGTGCGCGGGGAGCACAGTCAACGACCTGCGAACTTACCAGTGACAAGCAGCCGTTTTTCCAACTTCTTGAGAAACAGACAAAACGGACGACGGACTCAGCCCTGGGAAGACCATGGCCGCAGAATACCGGCAAGAGCACATCACGCCCCTGCCGGTAATCCATCAGCTGACGGAAACCGGCTCTGCGAGGAGCAACAGAACCTCAGCGCCAGAGACCTCGGTCAGGCCAGCGGGCGAGGCCACCCAGTACGACAGAGTCTGCTCACCGAACCAGATGAGCAGGTGCGGGTGATGCCGCTGGAGAGCGGCAGCTCGGACATGCTCGCGGGCGAACTCGGAGCGGTGCCCACCCAGGCGGGGCAGGCGCGCGGCCCGACGCCGACGGCACGAAGGGTGCTCACAGGCCGGACAGAACGGGCCAACCAGCGGGCGACGACGAGGCAGCGGCGGAAGCGGTCGGTGCAGTGGGTCGCTGGAAGGTCGGGGCGCGGGGATAGGATGCGTCACTGATCCTGCTTTCTTACATCTCGCAGTGTGGATTTTGGGATCTGAGGGCCCGGAAAGCGTTGGCGCGCTTTCTGGGCCCGTTTCGCGTCTGGGGCGCGACATCTACTGCTGGGTGTTCCAGAGGCTGTCAGTCAGGTCGTAGGCCAGGAAGAACCACACCTGGCGGTAGTCACAGATGCCGTTGTCGCCCCAGGAGGAAGCGAAGGCGTCGAGCATGGCCAGACCGCGCCCGGATTCAGCAGCCAGGTTCAGGCCATTGGGGTTGGGTGCCAGGTGGCAGCGCTGGCCGAGAACGGCCTTCCTGCCGTCGCGGGAGCCCTGGTCGCGGCAGGTGAGGCGCAGACCGGTGCGGGTGCGCTGACAGGTGAGGGTGTAGACGCCGAAGGGCTGCCCGGAGCGTGAGTGGCGCAGGGCGTTGTTGGCAAGTTCGCTGCCCAGCAGGGTGAACAGGTAGCGGTAGTCGCGGTCGCGTTCGGCGGCGCAGGTGTCCAGGAACGCGCGGACCAGCGGCATGTACTGGATTGAGCCGCCGAAGTCGTAGCGGCGGGTCTTGTAGTGGGCGCGGTCGGAGCGGCCGGTGAAGTAGTGGCGACAGCGCGGTGGCACCAGCTCACCAAGCGGAACGGTCACCTCGGGCAGGGCGGGCATGGATGCGGTTGCGGGCATGACGAACAGACTCCTTGCGTGCGTGGAGTGACAACGGGGGTTCGACGTGCCCGCAGGAGTAGGACCTTCGCGTTTCCCCAGTACGGGGAAGGGGCACGGCATAGCCTGATCACGTGAACCCTCTGTGAGACTCTGATCACTGACTACGTTTTCCATCATGCTAGTGGAATCCACTAGCGTCAAGTGAACTCCTCACATCCGCTAAAGATTCCGTTAGAGTTGAGACATGGCACCTCCCTACAGCCCCAGCATTCGCCGCCGACGATTGTCAGCCGAACTCCGGAGACTTCGTGATGAGTCCGGAATGACCCTCTTTGAGGCAGCTAAGCAAGCTGGCATGGGCAAGTCGAACCTCAGCAAGATCGAGCAGGCTGAGTCCAAGACCGTCCCAGCAGCGACCCTGAACAAGCTCCTGGACCTCTACAAGGTTGAGGACACCGAGGTACGGATCTCCATGCACGAGCTTTCCCGCTTGGCTGGTGAACGCGGCTGGTGGGCGCGATACAAAGACGTACTCCCACAGATGCTGCCGGACTTCGAGGCCGAGGCCTGCGCCTTCAGGACCTACCACGCACAGGTGGTGCCAGGCATGCTTCAAACCCCCGAGTACGCAGGTGCTGTCTTTCGTGCCAACAAAGTCCGCGAAGACGATGAGATCGCAGACCGCGTCAGTGCTCGGATTAGACGTCAGGAGATCCTGAACCGGGTGAACCCGCCGACCTACTCAGCGATCATCGATGAAGGCGCCTTGCAACGGACAGTTGGCTCAACCGAGGTGATGCGGACTCAGCTCCAGCACCTCACACATATGGCTTCCCGGCACAACATTGACATCCATGTCCTACCGTTCGCCGCTGGGGCACATCCTGCGACCGAGGGCACCTTCATCGTCATGGACTTTCCGGACCCACGGGACTCCAGCATCGCCTACCTGGAGAACCCGGCGACTAGCCTGTACCTCGAAGAAGACCATCAGATCAGGATGTTCAACGACATGTTCGGAAATGCGCAGGGGTGCTCGTTGACTCCTGTTCAATCCCTAGCGTTCATCAAGCAACTCCTGGCGAACCTAGAAGAGTGAGTGCAGTGACTGATCAGTTGTCTTGGCGGAAGAGCAGCTACAGCGGCGTCAACGGGGAATGCCTAGAGGTCGCCCACATCCCCACCGGCTTCCGGAAGAGCAGCCACAGCGGCCACGACCAGAACTGCGTAGAGGTCGCCGACCTGCCCTGCGGCGCGGCCGTCCGGGACTCCAAGAACCCGGCCAAGGGCCACCTCCCCTTCCCCGCCGCCGAGTGGGACGCCTTCCTCGCCATCGCGCGCGGTTAGCCCGCTTCCGCGTCCACCTCTCCCGCCCCTACCACCTCTTCCGCCACTCCCCCCAGAGGGAATCCCCGGCAGGAGCACCACGGAAGCACCACAAGCGACAGCGCGGTGCCCTGGTGACGGCCTTCAACCACTTCCGTCACCAGGGCCCCGCCGTGTGCTGGGAATCGAGCCGGGCCAGACCGCGTCGATCAGACCGTGTCGCGCAACAGCGTCGGCACCACGTGCTCCGACACCTCCGAGTGCACCTGGTGCAACCGGGTCTGCACCGCCCGCCGGAGCTTCGTCAGGCACTCGACCAGGGTGATGTCGTCACCGACCAGCCCTCCCTTGGCCACCACCGGCGTTCCGTCCAGCGGCCCCCCGCTCAGGTGCCCGTGCACCGTCAGCGGAACGATCTCGCCCCCCACGTCGAACGCGTGCACGTCCAGCTCGTCCAGCAGACTCGCCACCAGGTCCCCGCCGGTCAGGTACAGCCCGCTGGGCAGAGCCTGCGCACCCGTGGTGTCGGCGACCTCGTTGACCACGTCCGCCACCAGCCGCGCGATCCGGCCGGGCAGCTCCGCGCGGACCTGGGCGGGCAGCTCGCGCACCCGTTCGGAGGGTGTCACCACCCGCAGCACGCACAGTTCCGGAAAGCCCGACGAGGTCAGCTGCTCGGACAACTCCCGCGCGGCCCGCTCGGCGACCTCGTCCGCGCGCTCCCCCACGCTGAACTCCACCGCGTCCAGGTCCACGAACCGCACCGCGCCCGTGCGCGCGACGGTGGCCAACTGCCGCCGGGTCAGCTCGGTGGTACTGCCCACCACCCCCAGCAGCGGCCCGCGCGAACCCGCCTGACCGCGCAGCCGCAGCGCGTAGGCCAGCAGCGCACCCGTGGGCCCGGGGTCGGCCGCCAGCCACACGATTCCCGTGTCGTGGTGCGCGGCGGCCGCGGCCTCGGCGATGTCGTTCAGGTGCTGCTCGGTACTGGCATCGCACACGACCACGGGCTCGTCACCGGCGAGCAGCTCGGCGGTGAGCATCGTCTGCGTCACCTGCCGCACGGGCACGTGGCGCACCGGAAGGTCGGTCTGGGCGGCGAGGATGTCGGCGACGGAACTGGTGGTCATCGGGCACAGCGGGTCCTCGGCCAGCTCGGTGCGCTCCAGCGGCAGCCCGTTGAGCAGCTGCAACCCGTCCTCGGTGATGCGCCCCGAACTCGGGAAGGCCGGAACGAACAGCACCCGCACCCGCGTTCCGGCGGGCACGCGCTCGCGCACGGCGTCGTAGGTGGCCTCCAGTTCGGCGCCGATGTTGCCGCGCAGCGTGGAGTCGGTCCGCTTGACCACCAGCCCCACCGGCCACACGGCTTCGACCACGTCCGTGACCAGGTCGGCGGCGTGCTCGGGGGGAACGTGGCGGCTGTCCAGGTTGGCCACGACCACGTCGTAGTCCCCGACGACCCGGCTCACGTGTTCAGGAGTCACCGTGGCCACACGCATCCCGGTACGGGCGAACCGGGCACCGGTGGCGTTGGCACCGGTGAGTTCGTCGGCGACCACGAGGACCTGGGCCACGGCGCGTCTCCTTCGGCGTTCGGCGTTCGGTGTTCGGCGAAAACCCCGGGGCGAGCTGGGGTGAGTCCTTCCAACATAGGCCCATGCGGGCGGTCCGGGGAGCGCCCGGGCCTCCCGGAACGCCGGGAGACCGGGAGGCCCGAGCACGGAGGCACCCGGACCTCCCGCGGGAGCCGGGACCTCAGACGTCGACCACCGACCGCGTGCGGGCGCTGCGCCGGGCGGCCTCGATGACCTCCAGCCCGTGGATCACCTCGTGCGGGTCCACCGGCAGGGGCTCGCCCTCGCCGACCGCGTCGCGCACCCCGGCGTAGAACTCCGGGTAGGCGCCGCGCGCACTGGGCACCGGCCGGGTGTGGCCGTCCACCCCGAGCACGCCCCAGTCCGCCTCGGGGATCACGCCCCAGTCGGCGGCGTCGGCCCGCTCCCCCGCCGTCAGCCGGGCCTCCTGGCGGTCCATGCCGTGGCTGGTGAACGCCCCCTCGTCCCCCAGCACCCGGAAGCGCGGCCCGCCCTGGGCGGTGAGCGCGCTCATCCACAGGTGGGAACGGGTGCCCCGGGCGTGGTCGAGGGCGAGGAAGACGTCGTCGTCGGCGTTGACGCCCTCGCGCCGGGCGTCGATCTCGGCGTAGACGGAGGAGACCGGACCGAACAGGTTGACCGCCTGGTCGATCAGGTGGGGACCCAGGTCGTAGAGCAGTCCGGCCCCGGCCTCGACCCCGCCGTTCTCGCGCCAGGTGCCCTTGGACTCGGGACGCCAGCGCTCGAACCGCGACTCGAACCGGTGCACGCGGCCCAGAGTGCCCTCCTCGATGATGTCCCACAGGGTGAGGAAGTCGGCGTCCCAGCGGCGGTTCTGGTACACGGTGAGCACCCTGCCCAGCTTGTCCGCGAGGTCGGTGAGCTCCCGGGCCTGGAGGGCGGTGAGCGCGAAGGGCTTGTCCACCACCACGGCCATGCCCGCCTCCAGGGCGGCCTGGGCGAGCGGGGCGTGGGTGTCGTTGGGCGTGGTGACGACCGCGATCTCGTAACGCTCGGCGTCGGCCCACAGTTCGGCGACGTTCGGGTACACGGTGACGCCGGGGTAGCGCGCCTCGGCGGCCCGGCGGCGGTCGGGGTTTCCCGTGACCACCGCGGACAGGCGCAGTCCCGGGACCGCGTCGATCAGCGGCGCGTGGAAGACCTCGCCGCCCTTGCCGTAACCGATGAGGGCGACGTGCAGTTCGGGGCCGTCGTGTTCGGGTGTGCTCTGTGCCTCGGATGCGTCAGCCATGCCACCAATCTAGGGCGTACCGCCCCCGGTCCGGTGGTGACGGGCAGTACGCCCCGCTCCCTCGTGGCGTCCGGACTCCGTCAGCGCGCGGGGGCGGACACGGTGAGGCCGCCGTTGCCGACGGGGGCCGTCAGAGCTGGTCGAGGCGTGCCTTGAGCAGGCAGAACTCGTTGCCCTCGGGATCGGTCAGGACGTGCCAGGGCTCCTCCCCGGTCTGTCCGATGTCGGCGAGTACGGCCCCGGCGGCCAGGAGGCGTTCGAGTTCGGCGTCCTGGTCGCGGTCGGTGGCGTTGACGTCGATGTGCAGCCGGGGTTTGGCCCTCTCCGGCTCTTCCGTGCGGCTGAGGATGATCGTCGGCTGCGGGCCGCCGAACCCCTCACGCGGCCCGATCTCGATGCAGCCCTCCTCCTCGCGGTCGAGCACGACGAAGTCCAGGACCTCGCACCAGAACCGCGCCAGTACCTCGGGGTCGCGGCAGGAAAGCACGAGCTCACTGATACGACATGCCATGGACGAAACCTGCTCTCCTCGTGGGAACCATGGGAACCATGGGCGTGGCCACGCGGGTCTCGTGGACTCCGCAGCGGCAACACTCCGAGACCGTACCGGGCGAGGCGAGCTGGGGCGAGGGAATTTCCGGTGTCTGTCTGGCCGGGCCTCTCAGGCGAGGATCACAGGCTCCGGGCTCCGGGCTCCGGACCCTCAGTTCTCGGTTCGGGTCTCCAGGCTTCAGACCCCCGGCTCTCGGCCCGGAGTTCCAGACTTCGGATTCCAGACCTTTGGTTCCAGGCTCTCGGTTCCAGGTTCGAGGTCCCAGGCTCCGAGCTCCAGACCCCCAGCTCTCGATTCGGAGTCCCAGGCTTCAGGTTCCAGACTCCGGGCTCCAGACCCTCGTTTCCAGGTACGGGAGCCTCGGGTCGTCAGATCGCGTTGAGCCTTATGGCCAGGTCGCCGAGGCTCTTCGCCTCCAGGTCGAAGCGGTCCGCCGCGCGCGGAGGGTCCCCGACGGGGCGTTCGACATAGGCGGTCCTCATTCCCAGGGCCTGCGCACCCCGCAGGTCCCAGGCATGGGCGGCGACCATGAGCATGCGGTCCGGCGCGCAGTCCGCGTTCGCGATCGCGAGCCGGTACACGTCGGGATGGGGTTTGTAGCTGTGCGCGTCCTCGGCGGAGAGCACCTGGTGCCAGCGGAGCCCGGCGTGCGCGCTGATACGGGTGAGCGCTGAGTGGCTGGCGTTCGACAAACCGATCACCGGGAAGTACGAGGCGATCCGTCCCAGCGCCGGGGCGGAGTCCGGCCACGGTTCCAGCCGCTGCGCAGAGGCCGCCAGCGAGCGAATCGCGTCCGCGTCGCCGACGTCGGCCTCGGCTGCGACGCGTGTGGCCGCTTCGAGGTCGATCACCGTGCTGCTGGCGTAGGGGCGGCGGCCCGCGAGCATTTCCCGCTGCTGCTCGTCGACATGCCTGTTCCACACCTCGACAAGCTCGCGCGTCCTCGCGTCGTCGATGCCCGGGAGCAGTGTTCGGATACCGCGCCCGATCCCACCGGGCTCATCGACCATGGTCCCGAGGACGTCGAAGACGATCACGTCTGTGTCGGGGGGTGAAGTCACGAGAAGCGCTCCCTAGGTTCCTCCGCCGCGCCGCCCGGGGTGTGCGTGGGCTCAGTTACAGGAGGGTTCAGCGATCCGCCGGGCACGTTGGTGAGCATAGTGCGCGTGCTCCGTCTCCAACGGAGGGGGTCAGCGGCACTGGCGGCACCGGGCGGCCCGGACGGTCAGCCGCCGCGCAGGGCGGTGCGCGCGGCCTCCAGGGTCGTGGTGCGGTAGGCGGCGCCGAACAGGCACACGTGGACCAGCAGCGGGTGCAGCTGGTGCAGGGCGACCCGCGACCGCCACCCGGAGGCCAGCGGCGCCACCTCGTTGTAGGAGTCGCGCACCCGTTCCAGGTGGGGCAGTCCGAACAGGGCCAGCATGGCCAGGTCGGCCTCGCGGTGTCCGCCGTGCGCGGCCGGGTCGATGACCACCGCGTCCTGCGCCCGCCAGAGGACGTTGCCGCTCCACAGGTCGCCGTGGACGCGCGCGGGCTCCTCGGGCTCCCCGGCCAGGTCCGCGACGGCGTCGACCACCTTCTCGACCACGCGGCCGTCGGACGGGGTGAGGGAGCCCTGGTCCAGGGCCTGGCGCAGGTAGGGGCGCAGCCGCTGCTCGGCGTAGAAGCGCGGCCAGTTCCGGGAGGGGGTGTTGTCCATGGTCAGGGGGCCGACGTAGCCGGGCCAGTCGGCGCCGAAGTGGTCGGCGCCGGTCAGGTGCATCCCGGCGAGCTGGCGGCCGAGGCGTTCGGCGGCCTGCACGGTGGGTTCGCGCTCCTCGATCCACGGCAGGACGAGGATGCGGTCGTCCCAGGCCACGACGTCGACGGCGGGTGAGCCGAAGGTCCGGCCCAGCCAGTCCAGGCCGCGCGCCTCGGCGGTGAGCACCCCGTTGGGCGGGGCGCCCCGCACCAGGGACTTGACGAACAGGCGGGTGCCGTCGGTGAGTTCGGCGTAGTAGATGTCCCAGTCGTGGCTGCTGCCTGCGCGGGCGGCGCGCCTGACGTCGCGGCCGAGCAGGACGGTGAGGCGCTCGGCCATGGTCCCGTCGACCGGGTCCCTGCGGCGGCCCTCCCCGGGCCCGTCGCCGTCGTCGCCTCCGAAGTCCCGCACGATCCGCTCCCCCCTCACCCGCGCTACCGCCTCAACCGGGTGACGAGCTCGCCGGTGAGGCCCTTGGCCGCGGACTCCACCATGTTCAGAACGGCGGTGAACCCGTCGTCGCCGCCGTAGTAGGGATCGGGGACCTCCGGGTTGGGTCCGGTGCCGGGCGCGAAGGAGCGGAAGAGGCGGACCCGCGACATGTCGAACCCGTACTCCTCACCGTACTCGTCGACGACGCGCCGGATCTCGTCGACGTTGTCCAGGTCCATGGCGAGGAGGAGGTCCCGGTCGGCCAGGACGTCGTGGGCGAACTGGCGGGCGGTGTGACTGGTGAGGTATCCGTGCACGCGCAGGGTGGAGGCCGCGCGCGGGTCCATGCCGCCGCCCACGTGCCAGTCGCCCGTGCCGAAGCTGTCCACCGCCACGAGTTCGCTCATCCCTGCCCGTTCGAGGTCGGCGGCGAGGATCTTCTCCGCCATGGGCGAGCGGCAGATGTTGCCCAGGCACACCACACTGACGCGGTAGGGACCAGCGGGATCACGCGGTTCCGGCAAGCTCATGCCCTTACCGTAACGAAAAACCGTTGCGGCCACGTGCTGTGGCTCCCGCGCGTTCGCCCGTCGGAGCGGGAACACGGCGGCGGGGAACGCCCTGGGACGGGGACGGGCGGGAACGGCGGAGCGGGCGGACCACCGGCTCGCCCCCGGGACCGGCGCGGGCACCGGGGGCGTGGGGAGCTGGTGAACGCTCCCGGTCAGGGTGTGACGCCGACCTGCCAGACATGTCCGTCCGGGTCGGCGCACAGGGCCGTGTACCCCCAGGGCTTGTGCTCGGGTTCGGCCAGCACCTCTCCCCCCGCGCCACGGACCCGCTCGACCAGACCGGTGACCTCCTGTTCGGTGGCCATCTCCACGCCCATGAGGCACTCGCTGGTTCCGGCGGGGGCCAGTTGGCGGCTGTCACCGAGGACCCAGCCCAAACCTCCGGCGGGGATGAGGGCCAACAGGGTGCGCTGGTCGACGCGGAACATCAGGGGTTCGGGCACGCCGTCCTCGGTGGGTTCGCCAACGGGCTCGAAACCGAGGGCGTCGCGGTAGAAGAGCATCGCACGCATACGCTCGGCGATCGGCAGACTGATGTGGAGGCCACGGGCCTTGGCGGACACGGCCGCTCCGTCCTGTCGGGGTACATGACACGGTCACCCGTACCGACCGCGGACGGGGGTGAAACTCATCGGGTGCGACCGGAGCGGCGCGCAGGGCAGCGCGAGGCGGGGGGGTGGGTGGCCCCCCTGTATCCATGGAACCGCGGGCGGACGCGCCGCGGTAGTCCCTGTGCGCGGCTGTGGAAAACCTCCGCGGAGGGCCCGCCGCGACCGCGCGGGCCTCCCCTGCCGCTCCCCGCACCATCCCGCGGGACGGGCGCGGCCTCGTGGGACGAGTACGGCCCCGCAGGACCGGCACAGCCCCGTGGGGCGGGGGCGCCGCCCAGCCCTCGGGCAGGCGCACCCTAGCCCTCGGGCAGGCGCACCCTAGCCCTTGGGCAGGCGCACCACGCTGACGAAGAAGTCGTCGATCTGCCGGACCACCCGTATGAACTGGTCGAAGTCCACCGGCTTGGGCACGTAGGCGTTGGCGTGCAGGCGGTAGCTGCGCAGCACGTCCTCCTCGGCCTCGGAGGTGGTGAGCACCACGACGGGGATGTGCGCGAGGTCCTCGTCGTTCTTGACCTCCTCCAGCACCTCCCTGCCGTCCTTTCGGGGCAGGTTGAGGTCGAGCAGGATCAGGTGGGGACGGGGCGCGTCGGCGAACTCGCCCTCGCGACGCAGGAAGCGCAGCGCCTCGACGCCGTCGGAGACCACGTGCAGGCGGTTGCCCAGCTTGTGTTCCTCGAACGCCTCCCTGGTCATCAGGACGTCGCCGGGGTCGTCCTCGACCAGCAGCACCTCGATGGGATGCACCAACATGACCTCGCTCAAGCTTCCAGACCCCTGCTCAGGGTCCCGCCCCGTGACCGGGGGGAACCGTACCGCCACCGGTGTCGGGCTGGGCGGAGCGGACGCCGCCGGGCCTGTCACCCGGTTCGGCGCCGTCCTCCCCAGGGTTGTCCGTACCCGTGGGCTGTCGTGCGGCCGTCGGAGCCGAGTCCTCGGGGGTGGTCTCGGCGTCCTCGGTGCCCTCGTCCCCACTATCGACGGCGATGGGCTCGGCGGTTCCCCTGTCGGGGGCCGGGTCCTCGTCCTCCGCGGGGTCGGCGGGCAAGGACCAGCATATGCGTGTTCCGGTTCGGCCAGAGTCTTGGTCACCTGAGGTTTCGGATTCCTCAGGGGCCGGGGGGTCGGTTTCCAGCCAGATCCGTCCCCCGTGGAACTCCACGATCTTTTTGCACATCGCCAGGCCGATGCCGGTCCCCGTGTACTTGTCCCTGGTATGCAACCGCTGGAAGATCACGAAGATGCGCTCGGCGTACTGCGGTTCGATTCCGATCCCGTTGTCGGAGCAGCAGAACACCCACTCGTCACCGCGCCGCTCGGCGCTGATGTGGACCCGGGGGACCTCCTCGCCGCGGAACTTCACGGCGTTGCCCACGAGGTTGAAGAACACCTGGGTCAGGAGGGTGCGGTCGCCCCGCACGGTCGGCATCGGGTCCCGGGTGACCTCGGCGTCGGCCTCCTCCAGACGGGTGGACAGGCTGCTCAGGGCGTCGTCCAGCGCGTCGTCGAGGGCGACCGGCGCGAAGTTCCTGACCCGGCCGACCCGGGAGAAGGCCAGCAGGTCGTTGATGAGGGTCTGCATGCGCTTGGCGCCCTCGACCGCGAAGTCGATGTAGGAGTCGGCGCGCTCGTCCAGCTGCCCCTGGTAGCGGCGCTGGAGCAGCTGGCAGAAGCTCGCCACCTTGCGCAGCGGCTCCTGGAGGTCGTGGGAGGCGACGTAGGCGAACTGCTCCAGCTCCAGGTTGGAGCGGCGCAGCTCCTCGGTCTGGTTCTCCATGAGCACGGACTGCTCCTGGAGCTTGCGCCGCGCGGAGGCGACCTCGTCCAGGTCCTGCACGATGCGCTCGCGCATGGCGTCCACGTCCCGGCCGAGCCGGACGATCTCCGGCGGACCGTGCAGGGAGATCCGGTGGGCGTAGTAGCCCTCCGACACCTGGCGCATGTGCCCGGCGAGTTCCTCCAGGGGACGCAGCACCCACTGCTGGAGCATCACCCACAGGAACACCGACAGGAACACCACGACCAGGCCGACCAGGACCAGCAGGGCCACGACCTGCTGGGTGGCCAGGGTCAGGCCCTCGCGGGCCTCCTTGATCTCCGCCTCCAACTGGCTGGTGGTGGCGTCGCTGATCCGGCTGAGCTCCAGGAAGAGGATCCGGCCGCGCCGCAGTTCCTCCTGGGTGACCTCCTGCCCTCTGCTGACCTGCTCCAGGGCGGGCTCGGCGAAATCCTCGGTCCACACCCGGCCCGCGGTGAGCAGCTCGTCGACGTTGGTGGCCACCTCGGGGTTGTCCTCGGCCAGCTGGGCCAGGACGGCCTGGTTCTCCGTCAGTGTCAGCTGGCTCTCGACGTAGGGCTGGAGGAACTCGCGGTCCTGGGTGAGGATGTAGCCGCGCAGGGCGTGGTCCTGGGTGAGGTAGGCCGAGTGCGTCTGCTCGACCGCGCTCACGGCGGGCGTCAGGGAGTCGACCTGGAGTGCCAGGGACTCGCGGGCCTGGAACGCCGCCAGGGTGATGACGGACACCGCCACGACCAGGACGACGGCGACCACGGCCAGCAGGCTCGTGACGCGCCGCCGCAGGCTCCACGACTGGTGGGCCGAGCGCTTCCCCTCGTGGTTGGTGCCGTTGACGAAGTGCGTGCCGCCGATCGAGGCTCCGCCGAGCACGCCGGCGTCCGGGGTCGGCCCGGATTTCTCGGTCTCCATGGCCGTCCCCTCTCCGGTCGTCGGTGTCACTCGGGCTCTCCGTGGGTGATGAGCAGCATCGCCACGTCGTCCTGGAGCGGCCCCCCGTTGCTGCGCTCGGCCTCGTCCACCAGGCGTTCGGGCAGTCCGGCCAGGGAGGTGCCCCGTTCCAGCACGCCGGAGACCATCCGGCGCAGGCCCGCCACCTCCAGGCGCGCGGGCGGGGCCCCGTCGTAGGCGTCCACGAGGCCGTCGGTGTAGAAGAGCATGGTCGCCCCGGTGGGGAGCACGACCGTGTCGGTGTCGGTCTGCTCGACCGGGAAGACGCCCAGGGGCGGCTGCGGGGTGACGCGGGTCTCCTCGACGGCGCCGTCGCGCAGGACCATGGGCGGCGGGTGGCCCAGCACGCGGAGCCTGACCCGGTCGTCGCCGGTGTCCAGGCTGGCCATGCACAGGGTGGCGTACATCTCCTCCTGGGCCCGCTCGGTGACCAGGATGTCCTCCAGGTTGGGCAGCACCCTGTGCTCGTCGACGCCGCCCATGATCAGGGCGCGCCAGGCGATGCGCAGGCTGACGCCGAGCGCCGCCTCGTCGGGGCCGTGCCCGCTGACGTCGCCGATGATGACGTGGGTGGTGCCGTCCTTCTCGACCGCGTCGTAGAAGTCCCCGCCGACCAGGGCGCGCTTGCGGCCGGGTCGGTAGTAGGCGAGGTGGTCCAGGGGCGAGCGCTGGAGGAGGACCTGTGGCAGGAGTCCGCGTTCGAGGCGCATGTTCTCGCGGGCGCTCATGCGGGCCTCGCGCAGCTGGCGGGCGTTCTCGTCGGCGCGGCGCCGCTCCAGGGAGTAGCGCAGGCTGCGGCCGAGCAGCGAGCCGTCGACCTGGCCCTTGACGAGGTAGTCCTGGGCGCCCGCGGCCACGGCGGCGACGCCCTCGTGCTCGTCGTCGAGTCCGGTGAGGACGACGACGGCGGCCGCGGGCGCGCCCTCCAGGACCTCGCGGAGCAGGTCCAGCCCGTGGGCGTCGGGGAGGTTGAGGTCGAGCAGCACGCAGCCCCGGAAGTCCTCCAGGTGTCGGCGCGCCTCGGCGAGGGTGGGGACCCAGGTGATGTGCGTGGGCAGGGCCGTCTCGTCGAGCAGTTCCTCGGCGAGGAAGGCGTCCCCGGGGTCGTCTTCTATGAGTAGGACGTCAACCGGTTCGACAGCAGCCTCCACCCGCTCGTTCAGGACGGTGTCGTCGCCCAGGAAGGCCCCGTCGTGCGAGGCAGCATCGTTGGCGGAGGCGGCCCGTGCCGCCTCCCCGCCGATCACCGTCACGGGATCGTGCCCTGTTCTCCTGGTATCCACTCATCGCCCTTGGTCTGCCGGTTCGTGGGTGCCGTGTCGCGCCGCGTGAACCCGGGAAGCGCCCCGGGTTCTCCCGGCGGTCCGGACCGCACGACACCCAAACGATAATCGCCCCGGTGACCTGTTGACCAGCGGCCGTGACGAGACACATCCGATGCCGGAGACCGGGATCACAGTCCTGTTCTCCCTGTGTGAGGGCCTGTTGGCCCGCGGTGGAGAACCCGCTGGCGCTTCGCCCCGATGTATGGACGGAACGGGCATGTGCCCATGCACGAGCACATGCAGGGTGTGACGGGGGACACTCCTCGGATTTCTTCGAGCGTACCCGAGACCTCCCTGGAGAGGCGGGCGCCCCCGCGGGAGACGTGCCCGGGAGCGGGGCGGCGGACTTCGGGACGGAGGTCGGGGCGGATCGCCGAACGGTCCGCCGGTCGGACCGGAGGCGGATTCCGGGGCGGCGGCGGCCGGGCGTGGCGGGCGTGGCGGGCAAGTTTTCATGACAGGGTGTCATATCCCTCTTGACAGCAGCCTCCGCCTAAATGACATGATGTCATAAAGATGCCGGACCGAAGGCGGAGAGCACCGATGAGCACAACGGCCGAGGTTCCCGCGACGACCGCCCCCGACGCACCCGAGGCGTTCTCCGAACGGCTCCGCGCGGCGACCTGGAGCGACCACCAGGCCGCCGAGGACCACGGGTTCACCCGGGCCCTCATGAACGGCACGCTCCCCCTGGACGGGTACACCGGCATGGTCGCCCAGCACTACTTCGCCTACGTCGCGTTGGAGGAGACCGGTCGGCGGCTGGCTGGCGACCCCGTCGCCGGAAGGTTCCACCACCCGGAGCTGGAGCGGGTCCCCGCGCTGGTCCGCGACCTGGAGCACCTGCTCGGCGCCGACTGGCGCGACAGGATCGCCCCCACCCCGGCCACCCGCACCTACGCGGCGCGCATCGAGCAGATGGCCGACCACCCCGAGGGGTTCGTCGCGCACCACTACACCCGCTACATGGGCGACGTGTCCGGCGGCCAGTTCATCCGCCGCGTGGCCGCCAGGACCTACGGCCTGAGCGACGCGGCCGGTGTCTCCTTCTACGTCTTCGACGCACTGGGCAGCCTGCCCCGCTTCCGCGCCGGGTACCGGGAACGGCTCGACTCCCTGGACCTGGACGGGGCCGCCGCCGCCCGTCTGGTGGCCGAGACACGGCTGGCCTACCAGTTCAACACCGAGGTGTTCGCCGATCTGGGCCGGCTGTACGCTCCCGAGGCCGAGCCGGAGGCAGGGGCGGACGCCGACGCCGCCTGAACGCTGACCGCGTGCGCCCGTCAGGGCGCCGGGGTCTGACGGGCGCGCTCCTGGTGGCGGCGGGCCTTCAGGCGGTTGCCGCAGGTCCTCATCGAACACCAGCGGGCGGTGTTGGCGCGGCTGCGGTCGAGGAGGAAGAGGCGGCACTCGCCGTTGCCGCAGGGGCGCAGCCGACCGGGCCTGCGCTCTTGGACGTCGTACCAGGCGAGCACCAGCTCCACCGCGAGCATCCGCTCGGGCGGCGCGTGCAGACGCCACCGCAGGTCCGACCCGCCGACCTCGGGAAGCCGGGAGACCCCGGCGAGGACGCGCCGCATCTCCGGCTCCGGCACGGAGCCGCGCGTGGCGGCCTGGAGCACGCCCCTCGCCGTCCGCAGCCAGCCGATCGCCGACACGTCACCGGGACCGCCGTGCTCCCGCGCCCACCGCCGCAGCGCGGCGTCATCGGCCCACAGGTCCCGCGGTCGGCCGTCCACCACCGGGGTGCTGTTCAGCGCTTCGAGCAGCGCTCCCTCGTCGATCATGACCGCCCACCTCACGGACTAACCCTCTTCGTCGACTTGACAGGTTACCTCGTATCCGCTCCACTGAGGGCGCAGATAACCATCAAAGTGGCTTTGGAGGGTTAGTCATGACGGAGATCCACCACCAGTACGCCACCGTGCGCGGACACCGCGTCTTCTACCGGGAGGCCGGGCCCCGCGACGCGCCAGCCCTGGTGCTCCTGCACGGATTCCCCACCAGCTCGCGCATGTTCCGCCGACTGATCCCGGAGCTCGCCGACCGGTTCCGCGTCATCGCCCCCGACCACCTCGGCTTCGGCCGATCCGACGCCCCGCCCGCCGACGCGTTCGCGTACACGTTCGACGCGCTCACCGACGTCACGGAGGCACTACTGGCCGGGCTCGGCGTCACCAGCTACGCCGTCTACGTGCAGGACTACGGCGCGCCCGTCGGGTGGCGGCTCGCGCTGCGCGCCCCGAAGGCGGTCACCGCGGTGGTCACCCAGAACGGCAACGCCTACGAGGACGGCTTCGTCCCCGAGTTCTGGGCGCCCGTGTGGGCCTACGCCGAGGACCCGGGGCCCGCGACGGAACCGGCGGTCCGCGCCGCCCTCGGCCTGGACGCCGTCCGCTGGCAGTACCTGCACGGGGTGGACCGCCCCGAACTGGTCGACCCCGACACCTGGACGGCCGACCACCGTGACATCAGCCGCCCCGGCAACGACCTCGTACAGCTCGCCCTCTTCCGTGACTACGCCACCAACCCGCCCCTCTACCCGCGGGTACACGCGTACTTCCGGGAGAGCCGCGTACCGCTCCTGGCCGTGTGGGGAGCGGAGGACCGCATCTTCGGCCCCGAAGGCGCGCGCGCCTTCGCGCGGGACCTGCCGGACGCCGAGATCCGCCTGGTGCCCGGAGGAGGCCACTTCCTGCTGGAGAGTCACCTGGACGGCACGGCCGACCACATCCGGGACTTCCTGACCCGTACGCTGCTGGCGGCCCGGGGCTGACGTCCGTCCGCGCCGCCGGAGCCGACGGCTTCGGGACGACGCCGCGTCGCGCGGGCGGAGCCGGTGGCCGACCCGAGCCCGGAGCCCCTGGCACCACCGCTGCGCACGGTCACCGAACACCGCCCCGGCCCGCTCCCGGGCGTGACACCATAGGAGGATGCCCAAGATCACGGCGCCGACCATCGCCGCCCACCGTGCCCGCACACGGGATCGCATCATGGACGCCGTCGACGAGCTGATCCGGACCCAGGGGATCGACCGCATCTCCATGACCGACGTGGCCAACTCCGCGGGGATCACCCGTACCGCCCTGTACAACTACTTCCCCGACAAGCCCGCGCTGCTCCTGGCCTTCACCGAGCAGGTCAACAGCGCGTTCGTCGAGCGGTACAGGCGCGAACTCCCCTCGGGCGTCTCGGCGGCGCGGCGGCTCTCGGCGTTCGTCCGCCTCCAGTTGGAGGGCATCATGGCGCATCCGCACCCGCCCGCCGCCGAACTCGGGGCCAGTCTCGGCCCTGACGCCTACCAGGCGCTCGCCGCCCACGTGGCGCCCATGCAGCGCCTGCTGACCGAGATCCTGGAGGAGGGCACCGCCGCGGGCGAGTTCGACCCCCTGCCCGCCGAACCCGTCTCCCGGCTGACCCTGTCGATGGTCGGCTCCCAGCGCCTGCCCCTCGTCAGTGGCGAGATCGACCTCGACGAGACCCACGCCCTGGTCACCCGGTTCGTGCTCCGCGCCCTCGGCGTGGCGACCGAAACCGTGGACACCGTTCTTCCGCAAACCGCCGCCTTGAACACCCGCCGTGGCGAGACATGATCAGACAGTCATAAAGGCTGGCCCGTAACCTGCGCCACAACGTTGGCGAGGCGATATCAAGTCGCAACGGTACGGCGACATCGGTCAGAATCGGTGGCCCCGCCCGCCCTTCGGGGCGGTCGCCCCTTCGACCGAGTGTGAGGCCCTCTCCGACGTGTCCCTCGTACTGATCCTCCTCGGCGCCGTCCTGGTGACGGTCGCCATGTTCAACAAGGTCCCCAGCTACGTCCCCGGACGGATCCCGACGCCCCGCCCCGGCCGCGGCGGCTCCGTGGCCACCGCGCGGAGTCCGGAGATGGTCCGTCCCCGCGTGCGTCTGGTGTCGGCCCGGCTCACCGAACCGGGCAAGGCGCTGCTCACCACACTCGGTGGAAGCGCGCTGATCGTGGCGTTCTTCCTCACGCTCTCGGGTCTGTGAGCCCCGGCCGGTCCCCGAGCACGGACCGGCCGATCCGGCCGAGCAGCCGCGCCGGGGAACCGTCACCGCGTCCGGTCGGGTAACCGAGGTCGCGCGTGCTCCCGCCACCGGCCATGCGCAGCAGCAGGCCGCCCGCGGCCGTGGCCGCGAGCCCACCCGTCACCGCGGCGGCCGCGGCCAGCCGCTCGCGGAAGCGGGTGTCGCGGTGCGCGGCCATCTCCGCGATGGCGCGGTCCGTGGCCCCGAAGGCCCCGCCGCACAGCAGCGGGTCCAGTTCGTGGGGCCGCCACCGCGCCTGCCAGGGGCCCAGCGGCGGAAGCCCGCCGGGCACCGACGACGTGCGCGGCTTCCAGCGGACGGGCTCCGCCGCACCTCCCGGGCCGGGGACCGGGTCCGGCACGGCGAGCCGCTTGGGCGCGGGACCGCCGTAGCGCAGCTCGCCGGGGGCATTGGCGAGCATCTCCGCGAGCAGTTTGGCGCAGGCACGGGCGTCGCCCAGCGCGGTGTGCTGTCCGGTCGGCCAGTCACCGCTGAGCCGGTGGGAGGCCTTGGGCAGCGAGTACCGCTCCAGCTCCACCTGGGAGCGCAGCGCGCGCAGCGTGCACAGCCCGGCCTGGCCCGTGGGCAGCCCGGCGGGCACCAGTTCCGAGGCGAGGAAGCGCTGTTCGAAGTCGAGGTTGTGGCCGACCACGACCGCCCCGGAGAGCAGTTCGGTGAGCCTTGGCGCCACCTGCGCCGCGGTCGGGGCGCCCACGGTGTCGCCCTCGCCGATGCCGTGGAACTCCCGGCCGCCCACCGGCGCGCGCGGGTCGACCAGGGTGCTGAACTCCTCGACGAGCTTGCCGTCGCCGCGCACGCGCACCACGGCGATCTCCACGATGCGCGCGCCCTCGCGGGGGTCGAGGCCGGTGGTCTCCATGTCGAGCACCGCGTACTCCAGGTCCGCCGCCCGCATGCCGACCCTGCGCCGGGTCAGCGCGCCCATCCGCAGCGTTCCCATCGTGTGCCCCACTCCTTCGTCCGTCGTGCCGAACGGCTGTTCCACCTTGTCGCGTACCGGCAACGACCTTACTCCCCGCGTCCGACAGCGGACCCCGCGCACGTGGGAGGGCCGTTCCCGCCGACGGGACGGCCGACCGCCCCGGCCGGGTCCGCGGCCCGGGGGACGGCCCCGGGAGCGGCTCCGGCGGGGCCGGTTCCGCGACCGCGGGGCGACCGGAAGAAAGGGGGGTTATGTAACGTTCTCAGTCGTGTCCACCCACAGGCGGACACTCCACGCGCACCCTGACCCGACCTCAACGGCGAGGAGAAGCCCGCATGCCCCAGAACCCGCTGCCCGAGTACGTCCCCCTGGCGCAGGTCATCCGGTCCGGAATGCTGGAGAGCGTCCACTACGGCGCGGTCGTCGGACTGGCCGCGGACGGCCGGATCGCCTACGCGCGCGGCCCCGTGCACCAGCCCATGTTCCCGCGCTCCTCGGCCAAGCCCTTCCAGGCGCTGGCGATGCTGCGGGCGGGCGCGCCCCTGGAGGGTCCCTCGCTGGCCATCGCCGCGGGCAGCCACTCCGGTGAGGACGCGCACACCGCCGAGACCGAGCGCATCCTGGCCGCGGCCGGGCTCACCGCCGACGCCCTGGGCTGCCCCCCGGCCGCCCCCGGCGGCAAGGACGCGCGCACCGCGTTCGTCCGCGCCGGACGCGAGCCCGAGCGCGTGCTGATGAACTGCTCCGGCAAGCACGCGGGCATGCTCGCCGCCTGCGTCGCCCGGGGGTGGAGCACCGGGGACTACCTCGAAGCCGAGCACCCCTTCCAGGTCCTGGTCCGCGAGACCATCGAGGAGATGTGCGGGGAGCCGGTCGCGCACACCGCCGTGGACGGCTGCGGGGCGCCCCAGATGGCGGTGTCCCTGACCGGCCTGGCCCGCGGCCTGTGGCGCATGCGCACCGCCCCCGAGGGAGGCCCGGAGCGGGCCGTGGTCGAGGCGATGAGCGCACACCCCCTGTACGTGGCGGGCAGCGACCGGATCGACACCGACCTCATGACGCGGATGCCCGGCCTGGTCGCCAAGGGCGGCGCCGACGGGGTCCTGGTGATCAGCGCCGCCACCGGCGAGACCGTCGCCGTCAAGATCAGCGACGGGGACGCCGAGGAGCGGGCGCGTACCCTGGTCGCACTCGACGCGCTGCGGACCCTCGGTGTGGACGTCTCCCCCGTCCAGGACCGGTTGCGCGCCGACGTCCTCGGAGGTGGCGCCCCCGTCGGCGAGGTCCGCCCACTCTGACGAACCCCGTCCTCGGGGAACCACCACCGGAAGGGACACCACCGTGCGGGACACCCTCAACGACATCGTCGTCGTCGGCGCGGGGATGGCCGGGCTGCACACGGCCGAGGCGCTGCGCGAACGCGGATACGAGGGGCGGCTGACGCTCCTGGGCGAGGAGGCGCACCGGCCCTACTCGCGGCCTCCGCTGTCCAAGGAGGTCCTGACCGGGGTGGGCATGGATCCCGCGGGCGGCGGCCCGGGCTGGCTGGTGGGCCACCGGGCGCTGCGCCTGCGCGAGGACGAGGCCGTGGACGCGCTGGACCTGGACTTCCGTCCCGGCAGTCGGGCCGTGGGGCTGGACACCGCCGCCCGCGAGGTGAACGTGTCCGGTCCGGGCGGCGCTCTCGAAACGGTGCGCTACGACGGCCTGGTGATCGCCACGGGCGCGCGGGCGCGCCGCCCCGCCACCGACCTGGCGGGCGTGTACGTGCTGCGCACCCTGGACGACGCCGAGGCGGTGCGGTCGGAGTTCGACTCCGGCGGCCGTCTGGTGGTGGTCGGGGCCGGTTTCGTCGGCGCCGAGGTGGCCGCCAGCGCCCGCGCGGTGGGCATGGACGTGACCCTGGTGGAGGCGGCGCCCACACCGCTGACCCGGGTCGTGGACCCGCGGATCGGCGAGGTCCTCACGGAGCTGCACCGGGAGAACGGCGTCGACGTGCGCCTGGGCGTGGGCGTGGCCGGTTTCGAGGGCCGGGGCCGGGTGGAGCGGGTCCGGCTCGCCGACGGCTCGGCGGTGGAGGCCTCCCTCGTGGTCGCCGGGATCGGCGTGCGCCTGAACACCGAGTGGCTGCGCGGGTCCGGGGTGGAGCTGCTGGCCGACGGCTCGGTGGCGTGCGACGAGTACTCCGCGGCCTCGGTGCCGAACGTGTACGCGGTCGGCGACCTGGCGAACTGGCCGCACCCGCGCTACGGCGGGCGGATCCGCCTGGAGCACTGGACCAACGCGGGCGAGCAGGGCGAGGCCGCGGCGCACAACCTGCTGGCGGGCGGCGACGGGCGAACGCCCTTCACTCCGGTGCCCTACTTCTGGTCCGACCAATACAAGATGAAGGTCCAACTGCTGGGACAGGGCGCGCCCGCAGATCAGGTCACCTTCGTGCACGGCTCCCCGGAGGACCGAAAGTTCGTGGCCTTCCTCGGCCGGGGCGGGATGCTCACCGGTGTGCTGGGACTGCGCTCCACCCCCAAGACCATGCGCTACCGGAGTTTGCTGGAGAAGCCGACGACGTGGGACGAGGCGTTGGCGGCCGCGGGGGTCACTCCCGCACGGTGATGGCCCTCTTGGGGCACATGCGCTCGGCCTGGCGGACGCGTTCGTGCGACGCGGCGGCGGGTTCCTCGGTGAGCAGGTAGAGGAAGTCGTCGTCGCGGACCTCGAAGACCTCCGGTGCGGCGGCCATGCACAGGGCGTTGCTCTCGCACTGGTCGTAGTCGACCTCGACTCGCATCGTCACTGGTACTCCTCGCGCGGAAGGCGGTGTGACCCCCGACTCTAGCCGGGGGCGGGCGTGGTGCACGGGCCTGGACGGGTGTACGGGCGCGCGTCCAGAACTTCGCTTTTGTCCATAAAACGGATGCTGTGTGAACCGTCAGCGTGCGCGCGCTGTCCCACTGCCGACAGCACCGGGCCGTCCGGTGCCGTCGTGAAAGGGGCACACGGGTGAGCGAGGACGAGACCGCCGGGAATCCCGAGGACCGCCGGGCGACCGTGGAGGCCGCTCCCGCGCCGGGGCCGTACGGGACCCCCGCGGCACCGGGTCCGCCGGGGAAGGTCGGGCAACCGGGGCAGGTGGGGCGGCCGAGTCCGTCAGGACAGGCAGGGCAGGAGAGTCCGCCGGGACAGGGCGGTCAACCGAGTCCGCCCGGAAACCCAGGACAGCCGGGCCCGCCAGGACAGACGGGGTATCCGAGCCCTCCGGGGCAGACGGGGTATCCGCAGCACATGGAGCAGGTGAGGCAGCAGGGTGCCCACCAGGGGCCGCAGCAGTACGGCACGACGTTCGCGCACCTGTCACACCCGCAGCAGTACCAGCAGGCGTACCACGACCCGGCCTACCGGTACCGGGAGCGGACGCGGGTGCCCCTGCCCCAGGCGCCCGCGTGGCTGCCGGTCGCCGTGTTCGGCGTCGGTGTGGTGGCCGCACTGTTGGCCACGTTCGACCAGCCCGGGATCGGCCTGGTCATCACCGGTGTGGTCGCGGGCCTGACCGCGGTCGCCGCGCTGATGGTGCGCCCCGCCGTCCCCGAGAGCGATGCGGAGGACGAGGAGGACCGAAGCGGGGAACCGGGGTCCGGGGAGGCTTCCGACACCGTGGGGAGCCCGGGGGCCCACCTGACCGAGGGTTCCGGTGAAACCGGTCCAGAAACGAAGAGCGATCCGGCCGGAGACGACGGGGAACCGCGGCCCGAGAACCCCTCCGGCACCGTGGAGGACGCGGAGAACGTCGGAGCTGTCTCCGGGGCCGAAAACGCGGCCTCCGAGACCACGGAGGCCCATGAGGGTTCCGGGGCCAATCCCTCGACTGAGGCGGGAGGGCCATCCGAGGCCGCAGAGGGCAGCGCGTCCGACAGCAGCGGAACAGGTACGCCTGGGAGTGTGACCTCTGGGGACACGGGTGCCCCAGAGGCTGATGAGGGCTCCGCATCCAGCGCCGCTGAGGCAGCTGAGCCGACCGGGAGCGAGGAGGACACCAGAACCGCCTCCGTCCCCGAGTTCACTGAGCCGGTCGCGTCCGACGGTACAGCCGGGAACGAAGAGGCCACCAAGGCCACTGGGACTGACGAGGCCACCAGGACAGGGCCCACCGGTGCTGGCGAAACCGCTGAGGCCGCTGAGGCCGCTGAGGCAGCTCCAAGCGTCGCACCCTCACCTCTGTCCCCCTCCCACCCCACAGCCGCACACGCCCCCGCCCCCCAATCCGCCTCTGCCTCTCAGGCCACGCCCGCCCCTGCTCCCACCCACACCCCTGACCCCGACCGCGCCCCCGCACCCGCACCCGCACCCGCACCCGCACCCGCACCCGACCGCCACGCCTACACCTGGTCGGCGGTCTACGGCGTGCTCGCCGCCGTCCTGCTGTTCACGGCGGTGTTCCGCGACGCGGGCTGGGTGCTCTTCTGGACCCTGACCGCGTCCTTCCTCCTCGCCTCGATGGCCTTCGCCGCGCGCAACCCCGCCTCCCGCCAGGGCGCGGTGGGCGTCGTCACCGGCTCGCTCGCCCTGTTCCGCAACCTGCCCTCCACACCGCGGTTCCTGACCGCGCCGCTACAGGGCAAGCGGTCCCGCCGCCTGGTCGGTCCGGTCCTGGTCACCACGGTGACCACGGTCGGCCTGCTGCTCGTCTTCGGCCTGCTCTTCGCCTTCGCCGACCCGGTGTTCGGCAGCTACCTGAGCCGGATGTTCACCGACCTGCTCCTGGAGAGCGACCTCAACCCGTTCGGCGACCTGTTCGCCATGACGACGGCCGTGCTCCTCACCGGCTCCGCCGTGCTGACCGCGCGCCGCCGCCACACGCCGGGGCCCCCTCCCCACACCGCCCCCGTGGGCCCCTCCCCCGAGCGGACTCCCCTGCCGGTGTGGGTGTGGACGATCCCGATCAGCGCCCTGGTCCTCCTGTTCACCGCGTTCCTCGCGGTCCAGGCCGTCGCCATGTTCGGCGGTGACGAGTACGTCCAGCGCGTCGCCGGGGTCACCTACGCCGAGTACGCACGCCAGGGCTTCTTCCAGCTGGTCGTGGTCAGCCTGCTCGTCCTGTGCGTCATCGCGGTGGTCGTGCGCGTCCTGCCCTCCAGCACCACCCGCGTCCTGCGCAACGCCCTGCTCGGGCTGCTGTGCACGCTCACCCTGGTCATCCTCGCCTCGGCGATGATGCGCCTACAGCTGTACATCGACACCTACGGGCTGACCCGGATGCGGGCCAGCGCCGAGGCGTGGATCATGTGGAGCGCGGGGGTGTTCGGCCTGCTGCTCGTGGCGGGCGCGCTCAACACCCTGGGCCGGTCGGCGGCCTGGCTGCCCCGCGCCACGGCCGCCCTGGCCGGAGCGGCCCTGGCCGTGTTCGCCTACGGCAACCCGGACCTGCGTATCGCCGAGAGCCACCAGGACCTGGACCTGACCACGGTCGACACCTGGTACCTGCGCGACCTGTCCACCGACGCGATCCCTGGTCTGATCGAACTGGAGGGCAACGACCGCGACTGCGCCCTGGTGGGATTCCAGAACCTCGTGGAGGAGTCCGACGACACCGGGTTCGCGTCATGGAACCTGTCCCGCCACCGGGGGCTCCAGCAGCTGGACGAGCTCGGCCTGTTCGAGATCGGCGGCCAGGTCGGGACGAGCTGCTCCTACGAGCGCGGCCACTAGGAAGCGTGTCGGGCGCACACCCCCGCCGCCCTCCGCCCGCCCCCGGTGGACGCCTCGCGCGGTTCCTCCCGCGCACGGCTCCCGCCGCGTTCGTGGACCACCGGAACGGCCGGGGAACGTGGGGCGCGGGGGCTCCCCCCGCACCCCACGCCTCTCCCGAAGACCCGGGGCGGCCCTCCCGTCCGCCCCGGGGCCGGGCCGCCCGCGCCCCGGGTTACTTCGCGAAGCGGTCGGTCGCCTCGATCAGGTGGTCCAGGATGCCGGGCTCGCTGAACGCGTGCCCGGCGTCGTCCACGATGTGGAAGTCCGCCTCCGGCCACGCCTTGTGCAGGTCGTAGGCGGTGCGGGCCGGGGTGCACACGTCGTAGCGGCCCTGCACGATCACGCCGGGGATGTGCCGGATCGCCTCCGCCCCGTCGATGAGCTGGTTCGGTGCGAGGAACCCGCGGTTGACGAAGTAGTGGTTCTCGATCCGCGCGAAGGCCAGCGCGTAGTCCTCGTCCGCGTGGTGCTCGCGCAGCTCGTGGTTGGGCAGCAGGGTGACCGTGGACCCCTCCCACACGCTCCACGAGCGCGCGGCGGCCAGGCGCTCCTCCCGGTCCGGCGAGTTCAGGCGGCGCGCGTAGGCGGCGATGAGATCACCGCGCTCCTCCTCGGGGATGGGCGCCAGGTAGGACTCCCACAGGTCCGGAAAGAGCTGGGAGGCGCCCTCCTGGTAGAACCAGCGCAGCTCGCTCTCGCGCAGGGTGAAGATGCCGCGCACGACCAGCTCGCTGACGCGCTCGGGGTGGCGCTGGGCGTAGGCCAGCGCCAGGCAGCTGCCCCAGGACCCGCCGAAGACCTGCCAGGACTCCGCGCCGATCATCTCGCGCAGCCGCTCCATGTCCCGCACCAGCGTCCAGGTGGTGTTGGTGGACAGGTCGGTGTCCATCTGGCTGGCGTGCGGGGTGGAGCGGCCGCAGTTGCGCTGGTCGAACAGCAGGATCCGGTACCGCTCCGGGTCGAAGAGCCTGCGGTGGTCGGGCACGCATCCGCCGCCGGGGCCGCCGTGCAGGAACACCACGGGCTTGCCCGCGGGGTTGCCGCACAGCTCCCAGTAGACGCGGTGTCCGTCGCCGACGTCGAGCATCCCCGAGTCGTACGGCTCGATGGGCGGGTACAAGGTACGCAAAGCGTGAGCCCTTTCGTGGACGTGGTTCCTCCCCGGGGGACCCCGGCGGAGTCGGGCGCCGCGGCCGGGGCACCCGGTGGGGGCCGACCGGTCAGAGCCGGTCGAGGAGTTCGGCCTTCTTGACGCTGAACTCCTCGTCGGTGAGCAGCCCCTCGGCGTGCAGCCGCCCGAGTTCGCGGATCTTGGCGAAGACCGCCTCGCTGCCGTCGTCGGCCGCCGCCGCGGTGAGCTCCGCGGGCCCCGTCTGGGCCTCCCGCGCCGCCGCGACGTGGGCGTTGACGGTGGCGGCCATCAGCAGGGTCTCCTCGCTGCCCTTGGTCCCGTGCGAGGCGAGCGTGAAGAAGTCGTTTTCCAGGGCCGTGGCCTCGGGGATGGTCACCCCGCGCAGCACGATGCGCAGGTAGCCCTCGGTGACGTCGACCGGCGGATGCCAGTGGGCGGTCTCGATCTCGGAGAGCTGGTAGTCGCGGGACTTCTCCTTCTCCTTGGCCGTGCTGGCCAGCCAGCCGTCCCACTGGAAGCGCACGCGGGTGCCGTCGAAGGAGGCCGACCCCTCGGCGGTGCGGACCTGGAGCGGGGGCCGGGCCACCAGCCCTCTGGCCACCTCGCGCGGGTCGAGTTCCTCGGTCAGGGTCTCGCGGGCGAAGCGGGCCGAGGCGGCGATCTGCTCGGAGTAGTACTCGGCGAGGAGTTCGCCCTCGTGCGGGCCGGTGATCAGCAGCGGGGTGAGCGCGTCCCGGCCGGGGACGCCCAGGAGCGCGTAGGGATCGGTGTCCTCCACCAGCCTCAGCCGGAGCCGCCAGCCGTGCTTGCGACTGCCCCGGTCGAAGTCGACCTCGCGGACGGCGGCCATCGGAACCGCGCAGCTGCCCAGCGACCGGAACAGGGTGGGCACCTTGCGGCCGGAGTCGAAGCGGATACGGATCGTCTCGTCGTCGATCCGCCAGGTTCCGTGGTGTCCGCGAAGTTCCTCCATGTCCACACATCCTAGAGCCAGCGGGCTCCGCATGAGGGGGCGCGGGACGGTCGGCCGGACCGGGTGTGAGGGGAGGGTGATCCGGAACCGGACGCCGCCCGCCCGGGGACGCGGCACCGCCTCGGATCCCCGTCCGCCGCGGCGGCGCGACCTCCACCGCGGGTGGGGCGTCACGGCAGCGCATCCCGGGTAGGACCAGCGGGGCACACCCGTTGCACCGCCCCGCCCGGGCGGGACCGGCGGACAGTGCGGTCGGCGCCCTGTCCCTGAACCGGAGGTCGCCACATGTCGAGAGAGACGGCAGCCGCGGGCGCGGCCGAGTTCCGTGCCGCCCGGGACCTGCTCCTGGACCTGCGCGAGGACCAGGAGAGGGCGCACCGGGAGTTCATTTGGCCCCGGTCGGACCGGTTCAACTGGGCGCTGGACTACTTCGACGAGGTGGCCGAGCGGCGTCCGGACCGGACGGCGCTGTGGATCGTGGAGGAGGACGGCGGCCAGGCCAGGTACACCTACCGGCAGATGTCGGAGCGCTCCGGCCAGGTGGCCAACTGGCTGAACAACCAGGGCGTGCACCCGGGCGACCGGATCCTGCTGATGCTCGGCAACCAGGTGGAACTGTGGGAGACCCTGCTCGCCGCGGCCAAGCTCGGCGCCGTGGTCTGCCCGACCCCCACTTCCCTCTCCGAGAGCGACCTGCTGGACCGGCTGGAGCGCGGCGAGATCGCGCACGTGGTGTGCTCGGCCGCCGAGACCGAGAAGTTCGCGCCGCTGCGGGGGCACTGGACGCGGATCTGCACGGGCTACATGGAGGGGTGGCTGAACTACGCCGACTCCGAGCACGCCGGTCTGGACTTCCACCCTCCGCGCCCCACCCGCCCCGACGACCCCCTGCTGCTGTACTTCACCTCCGGCACCGCCGCCCTGCCCAAACTGGTCGTGCACACCCAGCGCTCGTACCCGGTGGGGCACCTGTCGACCATGTACTGGCTGGGCGTGCGGCCGGGCGACGTCCACCTCAACGTGTCCGAGCCGGGGTGGGCCAAGCACGCCTACGGCAGCGTGTTCGCCCCGTGGAACGCCGAGGCGACGGTGCTGGTCGTCAACCAGGAGCGCTTCGACGCGGCGGGGCTGCTGGACGCGGTCGTGCGCTGCGGGGTGGACACGCTGTGCGCGCCGCCGACGGTGTGGCGGATGCTGGCACAGGCCGACCCCGCCGCGTGGGACGTGGGACTGCGCGAGGCGGTGGCCGCCGGGGAGCCGCTCAACCCCGAGGTGGTGGACCGCGTGCGCGAGGCGTGGGGCGTGACCGTGCGCGACGGTTTCGGGCAGACCGAGACGACCGTGCTGCTGGGCAACGGCCCCGGCCAGGAGGTGGTGCGCGGTTCGATGGGGCGCGAGATGCCGGGCTACGACGTGGTGCTGGCGGACCCGGCCACCGACGAACCCGCCGACACCGGGCAGATCTGCGTGGACCTGGCCCGGGAACCGGTGGGGGTGATGAAAGGCTACGCCGACAACCCCGACCTCAGCCGCGAGGTGATCCGCGGGGGCCGCTACCGCACCGGTGACATCGCCAGCCGGGATTCGAACGGTTACATTACCTATATCGGTCGATCCGACGATGTGTTCAAGGCCTCAGATTACCGCATCTCACCATTCGAACTCGAAAGCGTTCTGGTCGAGCACGAATACGTGGTCGAGGCGGCCGTGGTTCCCTCGCCCGACCCGCTGCGGCTGGCGGTGGCCAAGGCGTACGTGACCCTGGCCGCGGGGGTGGCCCCGGACGCCGAGACCGCGCGGTCGATCCTGGCCCACGCGCGCGAGCGCCTGTCGCCGCACCAGAGGGTGCGCCGCCTGGAGTTCGGCGAGCTGCCCAAGACCGTCTCCGGTAAGATCCGTCGCGTGCAGCTGCGTCGGGCCGAGGCCGAGCGCGGCACGGTCACCGACGGCGCGCGCAACCCGCGCGAGTACTGGGAGGAGGACCTCCCGGGGTCGGGGCAGTGACCGAGCGGGTGCCGGAGCCGCCCCCGGCGGAAATGGCCGCGGGAACCGGGAAAATACCGTCTCACGAAATGAGACGCTTTTCGGCGTCCGAAACCGGTGTGGTGTTTTCTGTCACGTGAACCGTGCCGGCCGACGCGGCAGCGGAGTGCCGAACCGCCCGCGCTACTGTTTTCATAAGACGGTTTTCGTGGCGACAGCGGAAAACACGACAGACGGGACCCGAGGGGAACACCATGCCGAGCACGAACGACACACGGGTGGCCAGTTACAAGCCGCTCATCGCCCCCCGGGACCTGCTGGCCGAGCTTCCGCTGGGCCCCGAGCGCAGCGCCCTGGTCGAGGAGTCACGCGCCGAGGTCAAGCGGGTGCTGGACGGTGACGACGACCGCCTGCTGGTCGTCGTGGGCCCCTGCTCGGTGCACGACCCCGAGTCCGCCATGGACTACGCCCGCCGCCTGAAGGAGCTGGTGCCCTCCCTGCGCGACGAGCTCTGCGTCGTGATGCGCGTGTACTTCGAGAAGCCGCGCACCACCGTCGGCTGGAAGGGCCTGATCAACGACCCCGGCCTGGACGACACCTACGACGTGCACCGCGGCCTGCGCACCGCGCGCAAGCTGCTGCTGGACATCAACGCGCTCGGGCTGCCCGCCGGGACCGAGTTCCTCGACCCCATCACCCCGCAGTACATCGCCGACGTCGTCTCCTGGGGCGCGATCGGGGCGCGCACCACCGAGAGCCAGGTGCACCGCCAGCTGAGCAGCGGTCTGAGCACACCCGTGGGCTTCAAGAACGGCACCGACGGCGACGTCCAGGTGGCCGTGGACGCGGTCGGCGCCGCCGCCGCCTCGCACACCTTCTTCGGGATCGACCCGGCCGGCGCCGGTTCGGTGGTCGTCACCGAGGGCAACCCGGACTGCCACGTCATCCTGCGCGGCGGCCGCAGCGGCCCCAACTTCGACGCCGGGCCGGTCAACACCGCCCTGGACGTCATCGAGGGCGCCGGGCTGCCCCGCCGCCTGATGATCGACGCCAGCCACGCCAACAGCGGCAAGGACCACACCCGCCAGCCCGGTGTGGCCGCCGCGATCGCCGCCCAGGTCGCCGAGGGCCAGAGGGGCGTCATCGGCGTGATGCTGGAGAGCTTCATCGTCGAGGGGGCCCAGAAGCTGGGCGACCCCGCCGCCCTGACCTACGGCCAGTCGATCACCGACAAGTGCATGGGCTGGGAGACCACCGGCGACGTGCTGGCCCAGCTGGCCGAGGCCGTGCGCCAGCGCCGCAAGGCCTAGCCGGTGTCTCCTCGGGCCCCCGCGAGCTGAGGCCCGCCCAAGAACAGACCCTCTTCCGTACACCGGCCCGCTCCCGCGTCGGGGGCGGGCCGACGCGCGTTTCGGGACGCACGCCCCGTTCAGGCGGTGCGCTCCTCCTCGGGCAGGACCTCCAGCTCCACGAGCATCTCCCGCCCCAGCGACTCGCACAGCTCGGCGTCCCCGTCCTCCTCCAGGTCGATGCGCAGCGCGAACGTGTACAGGTCGTCGCCGCGCTCGACCCAGCCGACCCACCAGCCCGGCGCGGGGTCGGCCTCCCCGCTCCACCCCGTCTTTCCGTGGAGGGCGTAGCCGTCGCCCTCCCCCAGGGCGGCGAGTTCGCGCACCGCCTCCTGGTGCGCGTCGTCCACGGGCAGCTCGTCGCGGGCCAGCCTCGCCAGGAAGGCGGTCTGCTCCATCGCGGAGATCTCCAGCGGCCCCTCCACCCAGAACCGGTCCAGCGCGTCCGCGTCGCCCACCGAACGGTTGCCGTAGTCCAGCCGGTCCACCCAGGCCGCCATCCGCTTGTGCCCGACCCTGTGGGCCACCTCCTGGTAGACGGGGAGGTTCGAGGCGGGGAAGGCCTCGCGCAGTGCCATGTCCCGCTCCCACCGGTCGACGGGCTGGGGCCCGCCCCCGTGGGGCACCACCTCGCCCACGTCCCCGACCGCGCCCGTCTGGAGCCCGACCAGGGTGTTGACCAGGTCGAAGGTGGACGCGGGGGCCGTGCGCTCGCGGGCCTCCTCCGGCTCCACCACGGTCGCCTCCCGCTCCATCACGTCGTGGAGCACGAAGGTGCCCCCGACGCCCGCGTCGGCGAACACCGACTCCAGGTCCTCGCGCTCGACGGCGGCCACGTCGCCCCGCGTCAGGGGCGGGGGCCCGGCCTCCGCCCCCTCCCTGGCGGGCCCGTCCGGCTCCCGCGGTCCGTCCACGGCCCCGGCGCACCCCGTGCCCGCGGCCAGGGACAGAACGCATCCGGCCGCGAGCGAGCGCGCTCCGCGCGCCGCCCTCCCGGTGTCGGTTCGCATCCGTCTCCCTCCCCCCGGTCGGTACCTCCCGCACACGCTAATCCCCGCCTCCCCGCTCCAGGATGGAGGCGGACGGAGTGTCGAAGACCCAAGGACACGGCGGGCACGGCGGCGGGCGCGGACGACGGGCACGGGCAGCCCGGCGGCGGAGGGCGGGCACGAAGCGGACGGCGCGCGACGGGGCCGCTCACGGGCTCCGGCGGGAGCACCGACGCCGCACCGGGCACCCTTGGGCGCCGTTCACGGCCGCTGCTAGGCTGAACGTGTTGCTGACCCCGTACGGGAGAGTGCCCGCGTATCCAGCGCGGGCCGCCGAAGGAGCAATCCCTCCCCGAAGACAACCTCTCAGGCACAGCGGACCGTACGGGCGAGACCACTCTGGAAAGCAGGGACAGCCGTCCCTCGCCGAAGGTGCAAGCCGCGCCGAGCGCGCGGCGAAGCTCTCAGGCACAGATGACAGAGGGGGAGGATGGCAACGCCACGCACGTCACGACGCCCATCCTCTCGGGAGTGCCCATGTCAGATGCCGCATCCGCGCCGCGCGCGACAGCGCTGCGCGATGTCCACGAGAAGGCCGGCGCCACCCTCGTCGACTTCGCCGGATGGCTCATGCCGCTGCGCTACGGCAGCGAGACCGCCGAGCACCGGGCGGTACGCGAGGCCGCGGGCCTGTTCGACCTCTCCCACATGGGCGAGATCCGGCTGACCGGCCCGCAGGCCGCCCAGGCCCTCGACCACGCGCTGGTCGGCCACCTGTCCCAGGTCAAGGTGGGACGCGCCCGGTACTCCATGATCACCGCCGAGGACGGCGGTGTCCTGGACGACCTCATCGTCTACCGGCTGCGCGAGGACGAGTACCTCGTCGTGGCCAACGCCGCCAACACCGCGGTCGTCGCCCCGGCCCTGGCCGAGCGGGCCGCGGGCTTCGACGTCGAGGTCCACGACGAGTCGGCCGAGTACGCGCTGATCGCCGTCCAGGGGCCGCGCGCCGTCGACGTCCTGGCGCCGCTGACCGACGCCGACCTGGACGGCATCCGCTACTACGCCGGGTACGAGCACACCGTCGCCGGTGAGCCCGTCCTGCTCGCCCGCACCGGCTACACCGGCGAGGACGGCTTCGAGATCTTCGTCAGCCCCGCGGAGAAGGCTCCCCAGGTGTGGGAGGCCCTCATGGCCGAGGGCGAGCGGCACGGCCTCGTCCCCGCCGGGCTCTCCGCACGCGACACCCTGCGCATGGAGGCCGGGATGCCGCTGTACGGGCAGGAGCTGACCGCCGACCTCACCCCCTTCGACGCCGGTCTGGGCCGGGTCGTGAAGTTCGACAAGGGCGACTTCGTGGGCCGTGCGGCCCTGGAGGAGGCCTCCCGCTCCTCCCGTCCCCGCCGCCTCATCGGCCTCGTCGCGCGCGGGCGCCGCCCGCTGCGCCAGGGCCAGGAGGTCCTGCGCGACGGCACCTCCGTCGGAACCATCACCAGCGGCGCGCCCTCGCCCACCCTGGGCCGCCCCATCGCCATGGCCTACGTGGACGGCGACCTCGACACCTCGACCGGCGCGTTCACCGTGGACGTGCGCGGACGGGGCGAGGACGTCGACGTGGTCGAACTGCCGTTCTACAAGCGGCAGTCGTAGGAGCAGGGGCCTTCACACCCCGAAGGCCCGCACGCCCCTCGCGGCGGGATCCCCCCACAGGGGACCCGCACGCACGGGGCGCGACCGGGCGTAGGCCGGGCCGAGCAGCCGTACGGGCGCGCGGCAGGAAAATGGAACACCTCCAAGGAGAGTTGAAGTGAGCGTTCCCACGGAGCTGGGTTACACCGCCAAACACGAGTGGGTCGTGGTCGAGGACGGGATCGCCACCGTCGGGATCACCTCGTTCGCCGCCGAGTCCCTGGGCGACATCGTCTACGTCGAGGTGCCCGAGGTCGGCAGCGAGGTGTCCGCGGACGAGCCGTGCGGCGAGGTGGAGTCCACCAAGTCCGTCAGCGACGTCTACTCGCCCGTGAGCGGTGAGGTCGTCGAGGTCAACGCGACCCTGGAGAACGAGCCCGAGACCATCAACTCCTCGCCCTTCGAGGACGGTTGGCTGTTCAGGGCCCGGATCTCCGAGGAGCCCTCCGACCTTCTCTCCGCCGAGGAGTACACCAAGCTGACCGAAGGCGAGGAGTAGGCCCCCGATGGCTACTGACAACACGCTCAACCAGACGCTGGGCGAACTGGACCCCGAGGTGGCGGCCGCGGTCGACGCGGAGCTGGCCCGCCAGCGCGACACCCTGGAGATGATCGCCTCGGAGAACTTCGCCCCCCAGGCGGTGATCGAGGCGCAGGGCACCGTCCTGACCAACAAGTACGCGGAAGGGTACCCGGGCCGCCGCTACTACGGCGGGTGCGAGCACGTCGACGTCGTCGAGCAGCTCGCCATCGACCGCGCCAAGGCACTGTTCGGCGCCGAGCACGCGAACGTGCAGCCGCACTCGGGCGCGCAGGCCAACACGGCCGTGTACTTCGCGCTGCTCAAGCCGGGTGACACCATCCTGGGCCTGGACCTGGCCCACGGCGGCCACCTGACCCACGGCATGAAGATCAACTACTCCGGCAAGATCCTCAACGCGGTGGCCTACCACGTGCGCGACGAGGACGGCACCGTCGACTACGACGAGGTCGAGGCGCTCGCCGAGGAGCACCGGCCCAAGATGATCGTCGCCGGGTGGTCGGCCTACCCGCGCCAGCTGGACTTCGCCCGCTTCCGCAAGATCGCCGACTCGGTCGGCGCGCTCCTGATGGTGGACATGGCGCACTTCGCCGGTCTGGTCGCGGCGGGGCTGCACCCCAACCCGGTGCCGCACGCCGACGTGGTCACCACGACCACGCACAAGACCCTGGGCGGCCCGCGCGGCGGCATGATCCTGGCCAAGGCGGAGCTGGGCAAGAAGATCAACTCCGCGGTGTTTCCCGGCATGCAGGGCGGGCCGCTGGAGCACGTGATCGCGGCCAAGGCGGTGGCCCTCAAGGTCGCCGCGGGCGAGGAGTTCGCCGACCGGCAGCGCCGCACGATCTCGGGCGCCAGACTGCTCGCCGAGCGGCTGACGCGGCCGGACGCCGCCGAGGTCGGCGTGAAGGTGCTCTCGGGGGGCACGGACGTGCACCTGGTCCTGGTGGACCTGGTGAACTCCGAGCTCAACGGCCAGGAGGCCGAGGACCGCCTGCACTCGATCGGGATCACGGTCAACCGCAACGCGGTGCCCAACGACCCGCGTCCGCCGATGGTCACCTCCGGCCTGCGGATCGGCACCCCGGCGCTGGCCACCCGCGGTCTGGGCGACGAGGACTTCGCCGAGGTCGCGGACGTCATCGCCGAGGCGCTCAAGCCGGAGTTCGACGAGGCCGCGCTGCGCGGCCGGGTCCAGGCACTGACCGCCAGGTACCCGCTCTACCCGAACCTGTAGAGCCCCGCCGTGCGGGGCCGGCGGCCCCGCACGGCACCCTCATGCCCCGGGCCCTGTACTCAACGAGGAGGACAGCCATGGCCATCAGCGTGTTCGACCTGTTCAAGATCGGAATCGGACCGTCCAGCTCGCACACGGTCGGTCCGATGAAAGCCGCGCGCACGTTCGTGGCCGGACTGCGCGAGGAGGGCCTGCTCGACGGCGTGGCCCACGTGCGCGCGGAGCTGTACGGTTCCCTGGCGCTCACCGGCAAGGGGCACGGCAGTGACCGGGCGGTGGTCCTGGGACTGATGGGGCACACCCCCGAGCACGTGGACGTGGACGCGGTACCCGAGCTGGTGGAGCGGGTGCGCGAGGAGCGGACCCTGTACCTGGGCGGGCCCGAGGGGCCGCCGGTGGCCTTCGACCCGGCCGTGGACGTGGACTTCCGCCGCAGGGAGAGCCTGCCCGACCACCCCAACGGGATGCGGTTCGTGGCGCTGGACTCCTCCGGCGCCGAGCTGGCGGCGAAGGTGTACTACTCGGTGGGCGGCGGGTTCGTCGTGGACGAGCGCGCGGCGGGCGCGGACCGGATCAAGGCCGACGACACCGAGGTGCCCCACCCCTTCGACAGCGCCGAGGAACTGCTCAAGATCTGCGCCGACACCGGAATGTCGATCAGCGCGGTGATGCTCGCCAACGAGCGGGCGTTCGGGCGCTCCCCCGCGCAGGTGCGCGCCGAGCTGCTCGTGCTGTGGGAGGCGATGCGCCAGTGCGTGCGCCGCGGGGTGACCACCGAGGGCAGCCTGCCCGGCGGGCTGAAGGTGCCCCGGCGGGCGCACCGCCTGTACCGGCAGCTGGGCGGCAACTGCGACGAGTCGGGCCTGCTGGCGCCGACGGGGGTGGACTCCGACCCCATGCGCGGCAGCGACTGGATCACGCTCTACGCGCTGGCCGTGAACGAGGAGAACGCCGCGGGCGGCCGCGTGGTGACCGCGCCGACCAACGGGGCCGCGGGCATCGTGCCCGCCGTGCTGCACTACTACCTGCACTTCAGTCCGGGCGCGGGCGACGAGGGCGTGGTGCGCTTCCTGCTGACCGCGGGGGCCGTGGGCATCCTGTTCAAGCAGAACGCGTCGATCTCGGGCGCCGAGGTGGGCTGTCAGGGCGAGGTGGGCTCGGCCTCCTCGATGGCCGCCGCCGGGCTGGCCGAGGTGCTGGGCGGCACCCCCGCCCAGGTGGAGAACGCCGCCGAGATCGCCATGGAGCACAACCTGGGGCTGACCTGCGACCCCATCGGCGGCCTGGTGCAGGTGCCGTGCATCGAGCGCAACGCGCTGGCCTCGGTCAAGGCGATCAGCGCCGCACGCATCGCGCTGCGCGGTGACGGCAGCCACTTCGTGTCGCTGGACAAGGTCATCCGGACCATGCGCGACACCGGCCGCGACATGATGGACAAGTACAAGGAGACCTCGCGCGGCGGCCTGGCCGTCAACGTCATCGAGTGCTGAGGACCCACTCCAGGGGGTGTTAACAAAAGCGCGCACTGGAGTGCGCTTGCATGGTGCGGCCGTCCTGTGTACCAGTTGTTACTGGAAGACGGTGCACACGGCCGCGTTCGCGATGAGCTGGCCGTCGGGGCCTGGGCAGTACCCGCCCCGGAAAAAGCCGTGCCCCGGGTGGCGTGCTGAGCAGAGGCGAACCCGGGGCTTACGCAGGCAACGATACCAAACGTCCTCGCCCCCTGTCCTCTCGTGCCCTCAGCCGAGATAGAACGAAGGTCATCGTGAGCACCGGCGTCCCGGAATGGATGGTCTCCGCGTACTCCTCACCCCGCCTCGCGCCCTACCTCCGGCACAGTGGGGGCGACGCGGCCCGAGCCGTCAACCTGTACCACTGGAACGTCATGGTCTCCGCGGCCTTCTACGGTCCGCTCCACACGTTCGAACTGGCTCTGCGCAACTCCCTCCATAACCGCCTGAGCGCCCACTTCGGGCAGGAGGACTGGTGGAACAGGGCTCCGCTGGACAACGAGGGCCAGCGCCTCGTTCGCCAGGCGCGGGCCCGCTGCCGCCGTTCGGCCATGCCGGACGACATCGTCACCGAACTGTCCCTGGGGTTCTGGTCCTCGCTGGTCGCTCGCAGGTATGACCGGGACCTCTGGGTTCCCGCCCTCCACCGCGCGTTCCCCGGCTACCGGGGACCGCGCCGCACCCTCCAGGACCAGCTCTACTCCCTGCGGCTGCTGCGCAACCGCATCATGCACCACGAGCCGATCCACCACCGCCACCTGGAGGCGGACCACGCCAAGCTCTACCTTGTGCTCTCGTACGTCAGCCCCGAGGCCGCCTCCGGCATCAAGCCCTTCGACCGTGTCCCCGAGGTGCTCCTGGTCAAGGAGCAGGTGTGCCGGGGCGAACTTCCGCCGAGCTTCTGAGGAGGTCTCCGTGAACCAGAACGAACCGAGACTGGTGTCACGCGCGCAGCTCGCCCGGTACGCGGGAGTCAGCCGGGCGGCTGTCACCAACTGGCACAAGCGCGGGCCCGACTTCCCCGAACCGGCGGACGCCGAACGGGAGCTGTTCGACCTCGACCAGGTCACCGACTGGCTGTCCTCACGCGCCATACCCGCCAACGCCCGCAGTCCGCACGAGGCCACAGGTACCACCTACGCCGACCGTGTGCGCACCAGCGCGGGGGAGGAGACCTCCGGCCGGGGCACCGGCCGGAAAACGGTCCGTTCAGTGAAGGAAGAAACTGGCAGAACCTTCGAGAAGACCGTCACGCGTGCCCTGTACAGGCTCCGGGACAACGGAATCTCCACGGACGGCTACCGCGCACTCCTCGACCTCGTGTACATGTGTGCCGAGCACACGGAAGCTTGGCGGGAACTGCTGTCGCACGTCGAACTCCCCAACGGTTCCGATACGCTCCCGGAGTCCGTCACGGCTTGCGTCTCGCCAAGGTCGTCCTACGTCCTGTACGCGCTGGGCGCGGAACACCTGCACCGGACCCTCACGGAGATCGCACTCCTCAGCTCCGGTGACGAGGGCGGAAAGAAACTGGTCACCGCCTTCGACCTCTTGCTCTCAACCTGGGAGGAGGACAGGCGCGCAGGGATCGTGCGCACCCCCGGCAGCCTGGTGGAGGCGATCGTCGGACTGCTCGTCACCGACGACAGCCCCCTCGCCCGGGTCCACGATCCGTTCTGCCGCACCGGGGAGTTCCTGATCGCCGCGGACCGGCGCCTGAGAAACCTCTCGCCTTCCTCACGTCACCGGCTCAGCGGTGCGGGGAAGACCATCGGGGAGACGCACACTGCGAAGATGAACCTCCGGATCCACGGTGTGGAAGCCCATCTCCTGGAAGGGGCTGTCGAGCCCGGGCTGCTCCCGAACCTCCCCCGGGCCGACCTCGTCATCACCAACCCACCGTTCAACGCGCGACCTCTGACAGCGTTCGGCCCTCCAGACGCTCCGCCACTCAACAGGCCCACGCTCACCCGCTGGGATGAGCGCCGCTTCCCCTACGGACGCCCTCCGGAGTCGAATGCGAACTTCGCCTGGCTCCAACACGTCGTGACCATGCTCGCCCCGAACGGCAGAGCTGGTGTCCTGATGCCGACCAACGCCGCGTTCTCCGATCATCAGGACGAACGGATGATCCGCTCGGCCATGATCGAAGCCGGGGCCGTGGAGGGCGTGGTGGCGTTCCCCGACCGCCTCTTCCCGAACACGAGCATCCCCGTGAGCCTCTGGCTACTGCGCAGTCCTACAGGGCACTGTTCCGAGATGCTGTTCATCGACGCGAGCGACCTGGGCTCGATGGTCTCCCGAACCCGCCGGGCACTCCTCCCCCAGGACGTCGCAGCTATCCACGCCGCCTACCGTGTCTGGAGGCAGGAGGCCGACCACGGAAGGTCTGACATCAGCCGCGCCGTAGGAATCGAGAAGATCCGCGAGCAGGACTACTCCCTCCACCCTCCGTCCTACATCGTGGCGGGCCACGGTGCCGAAGGCACCAGAGCAGCGCAGGCGGCCGAGCGGTTCGAACAACTGACAAGGCAGCTCAACGCCCTGGAGAGCCACGTCCCCGAGACCGATACCAGAGCCCATCGCATGCTCCAGGAGATACACCGATGGATTCCCTGATCGGCCCGCTCCCCGCTGACTGGCGCGAGCGGCCCCTCCATGAGGTGTGCGAAATCCAGGCGGGACCCTCCGGCGCGGGCACGTCCTCGCGGGATTTCTCCGACCAGGGGACCCCCGTGGTACGGCCGAGGGACATCATCGCCCGACGGGTCGCCGCGAGCGGACAGGTGTGTGTGACCGGCGGGGTAGCCGCACGCCTGGACCGCTACCTGCTCGAAGCCGGGGACGTCGTCGGAGCGAGGACGGGAACCCTGGGCAGGTTCGCTCTCGTCGCGCCCGAGCAGCAGGGCTGGCTCTACAGTACGCAGATGCTGCGACTGCGTCCCTCTCCAGAGGTCGATCCGACCTACCTGGTGCACTACCTGGATCTGTTTCCAGTCCAGAAATGGATCGACAGACACGCCTCCGGAAGCACTGTCAGGTCCATCACGCAACGCACCCTGCGCTCACTTCCGACCGCCCTGCCGCCCCTGCCCATCCAGCGTGCCATAGGGGCGGCGCTCCACGCCCTGGACGACAAGGCCCATCTGCACGCCGAGATCAGTCGCACCACGAACGACCTGCGCGAGGCTCTCGCGCCCATGCTGTTCTCCGGCCAGGTCCCGGCTCCGGGGGAGGAGACTCCTCTTCCACCGACACCCTGAGCTGGCAATCCGTTCCTCGGTACGGGAGGACGGGCGGGGGCCGCTCCCGTCCGGGAGCGGTCCCCGTGCGTGTCAGGCGTCGGTTCCGGTGGGTGCGGGCGCCTCGGCCGCGGCCACCCGCGCGGGGTCGGGGGCCCTGGTGACCAGGCTGGCCACGACGAGCGCGACCAGAGCGGCGGGCAGGGCGACGATGACCGCGTTGATACCGCCCGGGGTCCCGGTGACCTGCCACCCGATGGTGGTGGCGGCGCCGACCACCAGCGCGGCGACGGCGCCCGCCGTGGTCGCGCGCTTCCAGAACAGCACCGACAGGACCACCGGGGTGATCGCGGCGCCGTAGACCGTGTAGGAGTACATCTGCAACTCCAGCACGGTCGGGAAGAACAGGCTCAGCGCGAGGCCCGCGAGGGCGATGCCCAGGACCGAGAGGCGCTGGACCACGAGCTTGCGGCGCTCGTCCGCGCTGTCCCCGGCGAAGCGGGCGTACAGGTCGTAGGCGACGTTGGAGGCGCAGGAGAGCATGTACGAGGACCCGGTCGTGATGACGAAGGCGACCGCCCCGGCCAGGATCAGGCCGCCCAGCACCGCCGGGAGGTAGCCCTCGGAGGCCAGGCTCAGGACCGCCATGTCACCGTTGATGCCGGGCATGAGGACCGCGGCGGCGGTGGCGAGGAGCACGACGGGGACGAAGACGAAGAAGCTGCCCACGAGCATGCCTGCGGTCGAGGATCGGGCCTCGCGCTCGTCCTTGGCCGCGGCCAGGCGCTGGTACATGTTCTGGTCGGCGAGCAGCAGCAGGAAGAGCGGGAGGAAGTAGCCGAGGAGCTGGAGGGCGGTGAGCCCACCGCTGAAGGTGGTCGCCTGCTCGGGCAGGCCGTCCCAGTAGGCGCCGGGGCCGCCGACCGCGGCGAACACCAGTGGCAGCGACACGAACAGGCCGAGCACGATGAGGATGGCAGAGACGAAGTCGGTGTAGGCGACCGAGAACAGGCCGCCGGTGACGGTCAGCAGCGTCACGACGGCCGCCACGAACAGCGTCCCCTGGGTGGCGGACAGCGGTGTGACCAGGCTGACGACGTACCCGCCGCCGACGAACTGCGAGGCGGTCAGCCCCAGGAAGGCGATGGTGGTGACCACGGCGGCGACGGTGCGCACACCGATGCCGAAGCGCACCTCCAGCAGTTCGGGGATGGTGTGCCGGGACGCCCGGCGGATCCGGCGGGCCGCCAGGAGCAGGACCAGGATGCCCAGCGGCGTTCCGGCGAAGAAGACCATGCCCGCCATGGGGCCGTAGGTGTAGGCGAAGTTGGCTCCGCCGATGATGGTCCCCGAGCCGACCCAGGTGACCAGCATGGTGGCGATCATGACGGGGCGGGGGAGGCTGCGCCCGGCGAACAGGAAGTCGTCGCCGCCGCGCAGCCTGCCCGAGCGCACGAAGTAGAGGGCGATCCCGAGCATGGCCAGGATGTACACGGCGAGAATCACGAGATGGGTCGTCTGCATGGGCCACCTTCGCGGCGAGGTTCGGGATCGGGGGACGTGCACGGGAGGGACCGGCCAGCGGAGGCGGTCCGACCGGGCCATGTAAGCAGCCCCACCGCGTGAAATGCAACACTTATTGCATTGAACGTGACCCTGATCACGTCACAGTGGTGTCACCGCGTCGTCCCAGGTCGTTTCCCCCGGCGACGCTCAGAAGAGTTCCGAGCTCTCCCATAGCCGCTCGGTGTCGCGCACGGCCGCCAGCACCGCGTCCCCGCCGACGCGGGCCAGCTCGGCCAGCACCGCGTGGACGACCGCCATCGCCGGGGTGAGCGAGGGGAACATGCCCACGCCCTCGCTGGGCACCAGCAACACGTGGTCCGCCCCCTCCACCAGCGGGGAGTCCCTGCGGTCGGTGATCACCGCGACCGGCACCGACCGCTCACGGGCCACCCGCGCCGCAGACCGCAGCGCGACCGGCAGCCGCCACAGGTCGCACGCCAGCAGCAGGTCGCCGGGGCCCATCCGCGCCAGCGCGCTGACCAGGCCGGTGCCCCCCAACTCCAGACGCTCCACGTCGTAGCCCATGATCCCCGCGGCGTGCGCGAGCTGCACGCCCGGCGCCGCGAAGGTCCCCGAGCCCACCACCCGCGTCCGGCGCGCCCCGTGCACCGCGCCCGCCAGGGCGCGCACCCGGGCGGGGTCCAGGGTCCGCTCCAGGTCGCGCAGCCCCTCGCGGTCGGCGCGGAAGGCCTCGCGCACGGGGTCGGCGTCGGCCCCGGCGTGCTCGGCCAGGACCTCTCCGGCGCTGAGCGAGGCCAGGTAGCGCGAGCGCAGCTCGACGCGCAGGGCGGGCCAGCCGGTGAACCCGAGGGCCTGCGCGGCCCGCACGACCGTGGCGACGTTGACCCCGGCCCGTTCGGCGAGCTCGGCGGTGCTCGCGTAGGAGGCGAACCTCGGCTCGTCCCGCAGCACCCTGACCACGCGCTCGGCCGCGCGTCCCAGGCGTCCGCCGCCGAGCGCGGCCTCGATCCAGTCCGCCATCACCCCTCCGTCCCGGCGCCCCGGACCGCGCCGCACCCCCAAGCGATACCACCCCCGCGGGGTGGCCTCCCCGCCGTGATGCAACATATATTGCAACAACGCGAACCCCGACGGAGGTATCCATGACCCGCCAGTCAGAACCGCACATCCTCTTCACGGGCGCCGGACTGCTCGACCCCGAGGCGGGGACGCGGACCCCCGGCTCCTGGCTCCTGGTGCGGGACGGCCTCATCGCGGGCAGCGGCCCGGGAACCCCGCCTGAGGTGGGCCCGCAGGTGCCGACCGTGGACCTGGCGGGGGCCACCCTCATGCCGGGCCTGATCGACGCCCACGTGCACCCGACCGCCTTCAGCGCCGACCTCGGCGCCGCGATGGACGAGTCGCCCTCCTACGTCGCCAGCTACGCGGGCCGTTCCCTGGGCGCCATGCTCAGGCGCGGCTTCACCACCGTCCGCGACGTCGCCGGGGGCGACTGGGGTCTGGCCAGGGCGGTCGAGGAGGGGCTCGTCGACGGCCCCCGGCTCATGTTCGGCGGCAAGGCGCTGTCCCAGACCGGCGGCCACGGCGACTTCCGCGCGCCCGGACGCCAGGGCAACGACACCCACGCCTGCTGCCCCGGTGCGGGCATCGTCTGCGACGGGCCCGTGGAGTTCCGCCGCGCGGCCCGCGAGCAGCTGCGCACCGGCGCCCACCACCTCAAGATCATGCTCTCGGGCGGCGTGGCCTCCCCCACCGACCGCATCGACTCCACCCAGTCCTCCGAGGACGAGATCCGGGCCGTGGTGGAGGAGGCCGAGGCGGCCAACCGCTACGTGACCGGCCACGCCTACACCGCCCGCGCCGTCAACCGCGGGCTCCGGCTCGGCGTGCGCTGCATCGAGCACGGCAACCTCATCGACGAGAGCAGCATCGAGCTGTTCCTGGAGCACGACGCCTACCTGGTGCCCACCCTCGTCACCTACCAGGAGCTCTCCCTCCAGGGGGCCGCCAACGGGCTGCCCGCGGCCAGCCAGGCCAAGGTGGACACCGTGCTCAGCCGGGGGCTGGACGCCCTGCGCATGGCCCACGAGGCCGGGGTGAACCTGGTCTTCGGCAGCGACCTGCTCGGCGGAATGCAGGACCGCCAGAGCCAGGAGTTCGCCATCCGCGGCCGGGTCCAGCCCGCCGCGGACGTGCTGCGCGCCGCCACCGTCAACGCCGCCCGGCTCCTGGGGTTGGAGGGGGTCGTCGGCACCCTGCGCGACGGGGCGCGGGCCGACCTCGTGGTGGTCGACGGCGACCCGCTCGCCGACATCGGGGTCCTGGCCTCGCCGGAGGTGAACGTGCGCACCGTGCTGCGCGACGGCCGGGTCCGCCACGAGCGCGACACCGTGCGCTGACGCGACCGGTGGGCGCGGGCCCGGAGCCCGCGCCCACCGCCGTTCAGGAGATGGTGGCGGTCGCGTCCATGTACAGGAACTCCCACAGGTGGCCGTCGGGGTCGGCGAAGGAGCGCGAGTACATGCCGGTGTGCTCGGTGGTCCTGGCGTGGGTCGCCCCGGCCACGGCGGCGGCCTCCGCGATCCGGTCGACGTCCTCGCGGCTGTCGGCGCTCAGGCAGGTGATCACCTCCGCGCCCGCGGAGGTGTCGGCTATCCCCGAGGGCGTGAACTCCGCGAAGAAGGGTTCGGACAGGAACAGGACGCGCGATTGGTCGCTGACGACCATGCACAGCGCCTTGTCGTCGGAGAAGGTCTCGTCGTAGCCGAAACCCAGCGCGCTGAAGAACTCGCGGGTGGCGTCGACGCTCTTGACGGGCAGGTTCACGAAGGTCATTCGAGTCATGTGGCGAAGCTAACAGCGGGTGCCGACAATCCGCGGCACCGGCTCAGGCCAGGCTGCGCCGCGGGTTCTTGGCCGGTGCCGTCATCGACATCCGCACGACGGCCGGCACCTGCTCCAGATCCAGCGCCCGGCGCAGGTTCGCCAGCGCCTCCGAGCTCACCCGCCGCCACACCCCGGCCACGTCCGCGTCGTCGTCCAGGGTCAGCGCCAACCGCAGGTGCGGCGCCTCGGCGGACTCGGTCAGCCGTGCGCGGGCGCGGCGCACACCCGGGTAGTCGGCGACCTCCTGCTCCAGGGCCCCGCGCGCCACGTTCTCGGACATCTCCAACCGTCCCTGGTCTCCGCGCTCCAGGACCAGGCGCCCCACCGTGTCGTTGAGCCCCTGCACCATCAGCCAGCGCAGGGCCAGGAAACCGGCGACGAAGGCCACCGCGACCACCGCGTAGGGCACCCACTGCTGGCCGAGCGCCTCCCTGGCCCCGGGGCCGAGCAGGGCGCTGTCGGCCGCTCCCCCGCCGAACAGGCCGCGTCCCGCGGCCAGCGACACCAGCCCGGCGACGAGCAGCACCGCGCCCACGACCACCAGCCCCCACCGGTTCCCCCGTGCCGACCTGCGCGACCTGTCACTAGCCATGGTCAACCCTCCGCGTACCGCACGTGGGTGGCGATCCGCATGCTGCGCAGCGGCGCCAGCTCCTCCAACCGCCGCTCCACGGCCGCGGTCACCTCGGCGGGAAGCCCCGCCGACCTGCGCATCCCGGTGCGCGCGTGCACCCGGATCCTGTTGCCGCGCACCGTCACGTGCACGCCGTCGACGCCGCTGACGCCCTCGGCCGCGGCGGCCACCGCCCGGCGCAGCGCGGGCCGGGTCAGCCCCACCACCAGGGCGGGGTCGTCGGTGCGCAGCGCCGTCCAGCGCCCCCGGCCGGGGGCCAGGGCGGCCACGATCAGGGCTAGCCCGATCAGCGCCAGGACCGCCGAGGCGATCTGCACCGACGGCATCGACCAGGTCGTGGTCGCCGCGTACCCGCTGGCCGCGCCGACCGGGATCAGCCCCAGCGGGCTCCCCGCCAGGGCCGAGATCACCTCGGCGGCGGCCACGATGGCCACGAGGAGGATCACGAGGCCCGTGATCACCGCGGGCCAGGACCGCCGCGGACGGAACGTGTGGACGGCCACCCGCCTGGCCCGGCGGTCGACGCCCTGGTCGGGGCGTCCGAGCACCTCTTCCACGGTGGTCATGTCAGCGCACCAACTCCACGATCTCGATGTCGATGTGGTGGACCCGCTTCCCGGTGATCCGCTCGATCCGCTGCCCCACGTGCCCGCGCACCCGTGCGGCGACCTCGCGCACGGGGTGCGGGTAGTGGACGCCGATCCGCAGCCTGAGCAGTACGACCTCGCCGCTCACCCGGGCCCGCGCCGTGCGCGACCGGGCGGGGAGGGCGCCGGGGACCTCGCGGACCGCCCGCGCGGCCGCCTTCTCGACCACACCGGGTTCTATGACGGTGCGGCCGCCCGGGTCGCGGTCTCCCCCGCCCCCGGTCCGCTCCCGGGCGACCTCGTCGCCCGGGCGTTCCCTCTGTCGGGGAACCGTACTGGTCCGCACTCCGGCCACGTCCGCTCCCTCACATCTCAGGCGGAGCGCCGCGAGAACATCGCGGTGAGGTCGATCTCGCCCTCCATCGCCCGACCGGCGACGAACCCCGCGAGCCCCAGGATCAGGACCAGCGCGAAGGCCGTGAACCCGCCGAACGCGGCGGCCAGACCCAGTACCGTCCCGTAGGACAGTCCGACGATGGGCCACATGGCTTCCCCCTCTTGTCCAGCACCCGATGCTGCCTGCTCAACCGCCCGTCCGTGCGCCGTCCCGCAGCCCCGCGACCACGTCCTCCACGGACACGTGGACGGTACGGCCCCCGGCGATCGGGGTCAGGTCGCGGCGCAGCTCGGCGGCGATCTCCGGCAGGGGCCGCCCGAACCGGACCACGACGCCGACCTCGACGCTGTCGGCGCGTACCGCCACCCCGAGGACCCGCCCTCCGGGAACGGGCGTGGTCAGCGTGCCGAAACCCCCCGAGGACAGCTCCACCACGTCCGGAAAGCGCTCGGCCTCCTCCACCAGGCGCCGGGCGACCTCGCCCGGGTCCTCGTCGGCGGCCGCCATCACTGGACCCGGGGCGCGGACTCGCCGTCGTCCTCGCCGCGGTCGTCGTCGGGCAGGTGGATGTCGTCCACTTTGATGTTGATCTCGGTGACCTCCAGCCCGGTCATGCGCTCCACCGCCGAGGTGACGTTGCGGCGCACGGCCGCGGCCAGGTCCTGGATGGCGACGCCGTACTCGACGACCAGGTCGATGTCGACGGCGGCCTGGCGCTCGCCCACCTCGACCGAGACGCCCCGCGAGACCGAACCGCTCTCGCCGCTCCCCCGGGTCACCGCGTCCCTGACGGCGCCGACGGCACGCGCGGTCCCGCCGCCCATGGCGTGCACGCCGCCGATCTCGCGCGCGGCCATTCCGGCGATCTTGGCGACCACGCCGTCCGCGATCTGGGTGCGCCCGCCCTCCTCGCGTGAGGAGTCCCCCCGGTTCGTCCGGCCCGACTCGCGGGCTCCCGGCACCTTGGTCTCGGTCCTCATGTCCGTCACTGGGTCCCCCTACGCAGTGTGCGGGCCGCACGGGCGGTCTCGGCGCCCCGGGGCGCCCCCGGACCGTTCCCCGCGCCTTCCCGGCGGATGTGCCCTCCCAGAGGGCCGGACCGAAACCCGGGCCCGTGTCATGGCCGGAAGGATGTCGAACTGATCACACCATATACATACACACTGTAGCCGACAAAGTACCGTGAGTAATTTTTCCTGGTCGGAACGGGCAACGTCAGCCCCATCCCCGACCCAAAACAGCGTCGAGGACCTGACCGGGGCAGGAAAACGCACGGGGGCGCACGCGGGCGCCCCCGTGCGGAAGCCACTCCCCGCCGACCTGCGGCGGGCATCCGGTTCAGCCGAAGATGACCGTCTTGTCCCCGTTGAGCAGCACGCGGCGCTGCGCGTGCCAGTTGACCGCGCGCGCCAGCGCCACCGACTCCAGGTCCCGGCCGATCGCCGTGAGCTGCTCCGGGCTGTGCGTGTGGTCCACCCGGGACACCTCCTGCTCGATGATCGGGCCCTCGTCGAGGTCAGCGGTGACGTAGTGGGCGGTCGCGCCGATCAGCTTCACACCGCGTGCGTGGGCCTGGTGGTAGGGCCGGGCGCCCTTGAAGCTGGGCAGGAAGGAGTGGTGGATGTTGATGATCCGGCCGGACATCTTGGTGCACAGCTGCTCGGAGAGCACCTGCATGTAGCGCGCCAGGACCACCAGGTCCACGTCGTAGGAGTCGACCAGCTCCAGAAGGCGCGCCTCCTGCTCCTTCTTGCTCCCGGCCGTGACCGGCAGGTGGTGGAAGTCCACGCCGTAGGAGTCGGCCAGGAACCCCAGGTCGGGGTGGTTGGAGACCACGGCGGCGATGTCCGCGTCCAGCAGGCCGCTGCGCTGGCGGTAGAGCAGGTCGTTGAGGCAGTGGCCGAACTTGGACACCATCACGATCATGCGCGGGCGCACGTCGCGGGGACTGAGGGTCCACTCCACGAACGCGTCACCGCCGTCTCCGCCGAAGTCGCCCGCGAGCGCCGCGAAGGCGCTGCGCAGGACGTCCTCCCCCACCACGCCGTCGCCGCCCCGCTCGGCCACGAACTGCATCCGCAGGAAGAAGCGTCCCGTGTAGTGGTCGCCGTACTGCTGACTCTCGGTGATGTTGCAACCGTGGTCGGACAGCAGGTTGGCCACAGCCGCGACGATGCCCCGGCTGTCGGGGCACGAAAGGGTCAGAACGTACTCACGCTCACTCATGGAAAGAACCACTCCCGGGGTCGGACGGCTGATCAGCCGTGACATCCCAGGGTATCGCCCCCGCTGTACCGGGGGCCGGTTACCGCGAAGCCGTCCACGGACCGCCCGCCGCACGGGTACCACGTCCCCTTTCCCACGGAAAATATGAAAGACATTCATGTTCTGGCATGCTCAGGACATGACAAGTCTGCGCGAAACATACGAGACCGCCACACGCGGACTCGAAGCCCCCTTCGCCCTCGTCGACCTCGCCGCCCTGCGCGCCAACGCGGCCGACCTCACCCGCCGCGCCCACGGCAGGCCCATCCGGATCGCCAGCAAGTCCGTGCGCAGCCGCGAGCTGCTGCGCACCGTCCTCGCCCTGCCCGGCTACGCGGGCGTCATGGCCTTCACCCTGCCCGAGGCCCTCTGGCTGGCCACCGGCGACCGCCCCCTCAGCGACGACGTCCTCGTCGCCTACCCCACCGTCGACCGCCAGGCCCTGGCCAGGCTCGTGCGCGACCCCCGCGCCGCCCGCGCGATCACCCTGATGGTGGACGACACCGCGCACCTGGACCTGATCAGCGCCGCCGTCGCCGACGCCGCCGAAACCCGCGGCCCCGACGCCCCGCCGGTCCGGGTGTGCCTGGACGTCGACACCAGCTGGCAGCCCGTCGGGCCGCGCCTGCGCGTGGGCACCTACCGCTCCCCTGTGCGCACCCCGGCCCAGGCCGCCGCGTTCGCCCGCGCCGTCGCGGTCCGCCCCGAACTGGAGCTGGACGGGATCATGGCCTACGAGGGCCAGATCGCCGGAGTGGGCGACGCCCCGCCCGGCAGGCCGCTCTACGGCCGCCTCCTGCGCGCCGTCCAGCGCCGCTCGGCCGTGGAGCTGGCCAAGCGCCGGGCCGCCATCGTGCACGCCGTCAGGGAGGTCGCCGACCTGCGCTTCGTCAACGGCGGGGGCACCGGCAGCCTGCACACCACCGGCCGGGAGAGGGCCGTGACCGAGCTGGCCGCGGGCTCGGGGCTCTACCACCCGCACCTGTTCGACCACTACCGCTCCTTCGGTGGACGCCCCGCCGCCCTGTTCGCGCTCCCCGTCGTGCGCCGCCCCGGACCGGGCGTGGCCACCGCCCTCGGCGGCGGCTACCCCGCCTCGGGGCCCGTGAACGCCCACCGCGCACCGCTCCCCCACCTGCCCGCCGGGCTCTCCTACAGCGCCAACGAGGGCGCGGGCGAGGTGCAGACGCCCCTGCTCGGCGCCGCGGCCGACGGCCTGTCCGTCGGCGACCGGGTGTGGATGCGCCACGCCAAGGCCGGAGAGCTGTGCGAGCGCTTCGACACCCTGCACCTGGTGGACTCCGACACCGGCGAGTACGCGGGCGCCGTGCCCACCTACCGGGGCGAGGGCCAGACCTTCCTTTGACATCCCCTCCCGCCTGAAGGCGGGAGAACCCAGCCAACGGAACCCTGCACGTCCGCTGGTGGTCTACGCTTCGAAGCCCGCCTGACGACGAGGGCTCCACGTCCTGGCACCCACCATGTCCTGGGGCGCTTGCCGCCTCACCGCGTGCTCGACGTTGCGCGTGGCGTCGGTGTCGGCGTGCGCGGTGTGCCCGCACCCGGGTGCCCTGCACACGAACCGGTCCCGCGACTCGCGGCTGCCCTCGGTGATGACCTGGCACCGCGGGCAGCGCCGCGAGGTGTACGGGGCGGGCGCCCGCACCAGGTGCCCGCCCCGCTCGGCGAGCTTGTACGCCAACAACGCGACCGTGCGCCCCCACGCCTGACCCGCGATCGCACGGTTCAACCCGGCCTTCTGCTTGACGTTGGTGCCCGGGGCGTCCACCGTTCCCCGGGCCGAGCGGACCATGCCGGTGATGTGCAGGTCCTCGACCCCCACCACACCGAAATCCGCGGCGTGGCCCTGGGTTTCCAACTCACGGAGTTGGTCCTTGGTGGGGTACAGGCGGGCTTTGTGGCCGCGTTCGCGCTTGATGTGTCACCTCCCCTGACTGGTCTGGGTCGACCCCAGCGCGGGGGTGTGACGTTTCGTGACTGGCGGTTCACCCACCGGTTGAAGCCGGTGGCACTCTCGCGAAGGAAATAGGCGGCGCCACCCGGGGCCCGCGCGTGATCCGCGGCCCGCACCGGACACCGCCTCAGCCGCCCCAGCGGCCCTTGGACACCCGGCCCGACGGACGCCGCGCACACGAGGAGGGGCCCGCGTCCGCGGACCCCTCCGACCGTGTGCCGGTCCGGCACTACTTCCTCCTGCGGTGCACCGCCCAGGCCACCACGCCCACGGCGACGACCGCGCCGACGCCGACCGCGAGCAGCAGCGCCTCCGGGGGGAGTTGGCCGCGCGACTGGTAGGTGGTGACGACGTGGCCGTCACCCTTGACGACGATGCTGCCCTCCTCGGGCTCCACCGGGTGGCTCTCCACGCGCACCGCGCCGCCCCCGACCACCAGGGCGCGCGCCTCGTCCACGATCCGGGCGCCGCGTTCGCGGACCCTCTCCATCTGCCTGCGGGCGATGTTGGCGGGCCGGGCCTGCACGCTCAGCTCGTCCAGGGTCTCGGCGAGCTGGCGCTGTTCGCGGTTGATCTCGGCGACGACGTCCGCCGGGGTCAGGCGCGGTTCGGTGTCACGTCCCGTCATGGGTGCCTCTCTCCACTAGCGCAGGGTCGTCTGAGAACCCGTGTCCGAGCCGGTGTCCCGGCTCCCTTCCTCCGCGCCGTCGGACGGACCGGAGAATCTCAGCGCGCTGTCGATTCCGTCGACCACGCGGAAGAAGTCCCGCGTGGACAACCACAGTTTATAGATGATGGCGATCTCGAAGGCGAGGAGCAAAACACCCGCCACGGCGGTGATCCACCCGATAAGGGACGGCGCGCCGAACGCGGCGGCCGCCAGCGGAGCGATCACGAACACCGACATCTGGAACTCGATGCCGCCCACCAGGTGCGTTCTGATCCGCCTGGCGTTGAGGGCCGACCAGAACCGCTGGTACCACGGGAAGCGGTTGCGGAACTCCTGGTGCAGGTCCACCTTGGGCAGGGTGAGGTCGGGCTGCTTGCCCGCCGTGCGCTGGTTGCGGGCCTCGCGCTCGTTCTGGCTGTGCAGGATCTGCTCCAACACGCCGATGCCGTGGCGCAGCACCGCCTGCTCGCCGCCGTCGCTCATCGTCCGCCCGCCCGCGCCGGTGGCCGAGCCGGTGTCGTCCTCCTCCGGCTCCAGCATCGACAGGGTGGCGCGGGCCCGCTCCAGGGCGGCGGCCAGGTGCGAGCGCATCTCCCTGCGGACCTTGTACACCTGGAGCGCGTTGAGGTAGCGCAGCATGTCCAGGAAGACCACGGCCAGGGCCAGCCACACGAACCACACCGGCCCGTTGCCCTCGGCGTCCTCGGCGACGACGTACTGTCCGCCCATCAGGGCGACCACGCACACCAGCACCCGGAACCGGTCGGAGACGTAGTCCATCCACGACCCGAACAGCGACTCCGAGCCGGTGAGCCGGGCCAGCTTGCCGTCCGTGCAGTCCATGAGGAAGGACAGCAGGTACAGCAGCGCGCCCAGCGCCAGGAAGTGGCGGTAGCCCAGCGAGAAGCAGACGGCCGCGCCGAGCCCGAGGAAGAGCGCGACCACCGTCAGCTGGTTGGGTGTGATCGAGGTGCGGTTGGCCACCAGGCGCACGAGCCGGACCGCGATGGGGTCCACGAGGTAGACCGTCCACCAGGAGTCGCGCTCCTTGAGGGTCCGGGCCCTGACCTCGTCGAGTGTGAATCCAGGCATCGTCGCCAATACTCTCCAAGCGAAGCGGGTGTGTTCCGGCCCGCCGGGCGCCGCCGACGCGGCGTCCCCGGTGCGCGGCGGACGTCGCCGGGGCCGAACGACAGGACGAGTGCGGTCAACAATAGGTGATCGCACCGCTGGTCACTCCGGATGCGGGCGAACCGAACCGGAATCGCAACCGAAGACCGTACCCCCAGCCTGGCACAGCCGACGAAGCGCCAGCTCGCGGGGCACCGGAAGGCGAGGAATGGCTAGGGTGAAAGCGAGAGACGGCGGGGCGGTGCCGCCCCGCCCGCGAACCCAAGGGGGACACCACGTGAGCGACCCGATCCGCCTGGAGCCCGGCGACCAGGCACCCGACTTCACCCTCGACGACGCCGACGGCAAGCCCGTCACCCTGAGCGAGGTGCTGGCCTCCACCGGCAAGCGCGTCGTCCTGTACTTCTACCCGGCGGCCATGACCCCCGGGTGCACCACGCAGGCCTGCGACTTCCGCGACAACCTGCGCGACTTCGACTCCGCGGGCCTGACCGTCCTGGGCGTGTCCCCGGACACGAGCGACAAGCTGGCCAAGTTCCGCGAGAAGGAGGGGCTGACCTTCCCGCTGCTGGGCGACCCGGACAAGGACACCCTGCGCGCCTACGGCGCCTTCGGTGAGAAGAAGAACTACGGCCGCGTCGTGCAGGGCGTCATCCGCTCCACCGTCGTCGTGGGCACCGACGGCCGCGTGGAGAAGGCCTTCTACAACGTGAAGGCCACCGGCCACGTCGACCGGATCAAGAGGGAACTGGGCCTGTGACACGGGTGCCGGGGACGGCCCCCGGTCACTGGGGGTCCGGGCTCCCAGGCGGCCGGGTCCCGCGCCCGGCACCGGTACAGTTGTCCGGAAGGGGCCGTAGTCCAACTGGCAGGAGACGGCAGCTTTAGGTGCTGTACAGTGCGGGTTCGAATCCCGCCGGCCCCACTCGGTTCAGCACACCCTGTCCGCCGGACCGCCCCGCCCGGGATGTCGGAGGCGGCACCGGCCAGCCCGCGCCCGGACTCCCGGCCGCGGGCTTTCGCGTGTTCGCGCCCCGGCGCCGGGCACATCCCGCAGGGCGGCCGTCTCGTGCGGCGACCGGAAAGGTCCACAGACCCGCTTCATCCGCCGCGATCTTGTACTTATAGCGAGGTTCGAGTGCCCAACCTCGCTATAAGTACAAGATCACCGCAGGTCAGAACCCTCGTGTCACACCAGTAACGGTTTCGGCTAGCGGCCGAGCAGCGCCCAGAGCATGACCGCGAGCAGCACCAGGACACCGAGGGAGACCGCGGCGATGGTGGCCACCGCGGGCAGGCGACTGCGCTCGGCGTGCTTGCCCGAACTGGTCAGTCCCAGCGTGTCCGTGGACTCGCGGATCGAGGTCATGACCGAGTTCATCGCCTCGGGGCTGTTGCGCAGCCGCTCGTTGATGGACTCGGCCAGCACGTGCGCGCCCGCCTTGAAGTGCTCGCGGGCCGACTCGCGCTCCTCGCCCCCGGGACGGGGGTCAGCGGGTGTGGCGGTGCCCTGGGCCGCCGTCTCCGGACTCGTCTCGGGCGCCCACGGCGCCAGGGCCGCGATCCGCAGCATCTTGGTGGCGTTCTCGGCGGTCAGCCGCTCCGAGGGCTCCACCCGGAGCAGTCCGGCCAGCACCGGCGCCAGCGGGCCCGCGCTGGCGGCCTCGGCGGGCTCGTCCAGCTGCTCCTGGCGCAGGATCTTGATGTAGCCCTTGCGGTCGTAGGGAGGGTGCCCCTCCACCGCCGCGTACAGGGTGGCGCCCAGGGACCACAGGTCGGACTCGGGTCCCACCGGCCCCGCCTTGGCCCGCTCCGGCGGGATGTAGGCCGGGGAGCCGATGATGCGCCCGGACGCGCTCAGCGCCGACTCGCCGTTCCAGGCGGCCAGCCCGAAGTCGGTGAGCACGACCCGCCCCGCCTGGCTGATCATCACGTTCTCGGGCTTGACGTCGCGGTGCACGATGCCCTCGGCGTGCGCGACCTTGAGGGCGTCGATGAGCTGGAGGCCGATCTCGGCCACGCGCTGGTAGGGCAGCGGACCGCCCACCTGGATGAGCTCCTCCAGGGTGGAGGCCTCCACCAGCTCCATGACGATCCAGGGGCGGTCGTCCTCGTCCACGACGTCCAGGACGGTGACCAGGCCAGGGTGGGTGAGGCGTCCGGCTACACGGGCCTCACGGGTGGTGCGCTGTAGGAGCGACTCGCGTTCGGAGCGGCTCAGGTCCGCGGGCAGGCGCAGCTCCTTGACGGCCACCTCGCGGTCGATGACCAGGTCGGTGGCGCGCCAGACGGTGCCGACACCGCCCCGGGCGATCTCCGACACCAACTGGTAGCGCCCCTTGAGCAGACGTCCCTCCGGACGGGGTTCGGCCGTGTCGGCCGCCTCCTGTCGTGCGGAGGAGCGCGACGCCTCAGGGCGCTGCGTGTGGGGGTTCTCTAGGGAGGACACGGTTATCCACGGGTCCATTCACCGGCCATGGTGGCCTCCTGCGGGAGCATTGCGGTCGCTGTCACCACGTAGGTGCACGGATCACTCGTTATACCAGCAGGACGCCGGATCCATGCTGGTGGTTGCCACATCACGGACACATAGGTTCGCTTTCGTTATGTCCGGCGACAACCCCAACATGCAGTGACGTAGCTCTCACTCCGACGCTCCCGTGCCTGCTGGCGGGGGCGGCGCGGGTGCGCGGGCGGGCCTCCCGCGCACCCGGCGGCCTCAGGTCCAGAGCGAGTCGGGGGTGCGCACCTCGACCGGGCCGATCCCGGTGTCGGTGAGCGGCTGACGCAGGCGCTCGGCGTCGCCGACGACCACCACGACCGACTCCTCGGGGCGCAGGTACTCGGTGGCGGCGCTGTCCAGGGACTCCTTGGTGAGCCTCTCGTACCCGGCCCGGACGCGGTCCACGTGGTCCTCGGGCAGGTCGTGCACCACCATGTCGACCAGGGCCCCGGCCATGGCGCGCGCCGTGGCGTAGGTGACCGGCAGGCCCACCGTGTTGGAGTCGCGCACGGCGGACAACTCCTCCTCGGTGACCCCCGACTCGCGCAGCTTGGCGACCTGCTCCAGCGAGGAGGTGACCGAGTGGGCGGTGGTGTCGGCCTCGACCTGGGTGGACATGAAGAACACCCCGCTGTCGCGGCGCAGGTCGAAGCGGGACCCGGCGCCGTAGGTGTAGCCCAGGCGCTCGCGCAGCTCCAGGTTGAGCCGGGAGGTGAACATGCCGCCCAGGATCTCGCTGACGCCCTCGGCGCGCGGCAGGTCCACCTGCGAGCGGGAGGGGGCGCGGTGCGCGATGACCAGGGCGGACTGCACGGAGCCGGGCCGGTCCACGATCAGGACGCGGGGCAGCTCCCCGGGCGGCGGCGCGGGCGCGGTCGGCTCGCTCGTCCGCACGGCCGCGGCGTCGCCGAACACGGTCTTGCCCAGGTCCTCCAGGTCGATCCCGGTGAGGTCGCCGACGACCACGAGGGTCCCGGCCACCGAGGCGACGGAGTCGGCGTGGAAGGCCGCCACGGTCTCGGGGGTGACGTCGGCCAGCCGCACCGGGCCACCCGCGAGCGGCGTGGCGTAGCGGCCGGTGAACAGCTGCCCGCCCAGGCTGCGCATGGCCAGGGTCCCGGCCGAGGCCGCCTCCAACCAGAACCGCTCCAGCAGCTGGTCGCGGCGGCGGACGACGTCGTCGGGGGCCAGCGCGGGGCGGCGCACCGCGTCGGCGAACAGGCGGACCGCCTCGGGCAGGCGGCCCGCGGGGGCGTCCAGCCCGGTGATGAAGGCGTCCCAGTTGACGCGGGAGACCCACTCGGCGCCGTGGCGCTCCAGGGCGGGCGCCAGGGAGCTGTTGCCGTCGGGGCCGTCCTCCAGGACCTCGCTGGTCAGCGCGCTGACGCCCATGGCGTCGAGCGGCTCGGCGGCGCCGCCGTGGGGGTGCACGAGGCGGAGGGAGACGAGCTGTTGGCCGGGTACGTCGATGGCGACGACCGTGCCGCCGCCCACGGTGAGGCGGCGGGGCTTGGGAAAGGTGTAGGACGCTACGGCACCGAGGTCCGGGCGCGACTTCTGCGGCATGCTCTGCGGCTCTTTCTGCGGCTTGCGGTAACGGAACCCGGGTCAGGCGTCGACGGTGTCGGCCCCGGCCGCCTCGGCGGCCGCGGACTCCTCGGGGTCGAATCGGACGACGAGCAGGTTGTCGTCGACCAGCACGCGCTCGGCGGCGGCCCGCACCTCCTCGGCGGTGATGTCGTCCCAGCGCCGGGGCCAGGTGTAGGCCAGCTCGGGGTCGTCGAACAGCTGGGTGCAGCTGCTGATGCTGTCGGCGAGCCCGGAAGGGCTGGAGATGGCCTGAAGGTGGTCGCGCTCCAGGACGGCGCGGGCCCGGTCCAGCTCCTCCTCGGTGATCCCGGCGGCCAGCTTGGCGATCTCCTCGCGCATGGCCGCCTCCAGCGTGTCACCGCTGACGCCCTCGCGGGCGAGCATGTTCACCAGCATCAGGCTGTCGGTGTAGCGGAACGGCAGGATGTCGGCGGCGCCCCCGCCGTCGTCGGCGGCGATGGGGCGGTCCACCACCAGGGAGCGGTACAGGCGGCTGCCCTGCCCCTGGCCCAGGACGGCCGAGGCCAGGTGCATGACGTCGAACCCGCGCTCGCCGTAGGGGTCGACGCGGAAACCGACGAACACCCCGGCGGCGGGCACGGTCTCGGTGACCGAGTCGCGGACCGGGCCGCCCAGCGGGGCGTCCAGCGTGGCGTCGGGCGCCTCGGGGACGGTCTCGCGGGCCGGGACGGAACCGAAGAACTTCTCGACTCGGTCCCGGACGTCCTCGGGGTCGAGGTCGCTGACCACGGTGAGCACGCAGTTGTCCGGGCCGTAGTGGACCTTGTGGAACGACTTGACGTAGTCGAGGTCGGCGGCGTCCAGGTCGGCCATGGAGCCGATGGTCGGGTGGTGGTAGGGGTGGCCCTCGGGGTAGGCCAGGCGCAGGATGCGCTCCAGGGCGGTGCCGTAGGGCTGGTTGTCGTAGCGCTGGCGGCGCTCGTTCTTGACGACGTCGCGCTGGTTGTCCAGGACCTCCTGGGTCATGCCCTCGCGCAGGGTCGCCAGCCGGTCGGTCTCCAGCCACAGGATCCGGTCCAGGGCGTGCTCGGGGACCGTCTCGTAGTAGTTGGTGCGGTCGGTCGAGGTGGAGGCGTTGATGTCGCCGCCGAGCCGCTCGACCTCCTCGAAGTGCTCGCCCTTGGCGACGCCGCCGCTGCCCTGGAACATCAGGTGCTCGAAGAGGTGCGCGAACCCCGTGCGCCCTGGGACCTCGTGCCGGGACCCCACGCCGTACCACAGGTTCACGGAGGCGACCTGTCCTGTGGAGGCCGCAGCGGTCACCAGGCGCAATCCGTTGTCGAGCGTGTACTGAACGACACGTCCCGCCGCTCCGATGGTGGTCACCAGTGCTGCCCCCGATTCACGTCGCCTGCGACCGCGCCGCCCGCGCGGGCGGCCGTCGTCGTCGTAACGAGTACGACCCTACGGCCTCATCGGACCGCGGGGACACCCGATCGGGTAATCGGTCGAACCGAAACCGCGACGGTCAGCTCTGGTACTCGCTGGTGTCCATGGACAGGGCGATCTCGTCGTACACGGCGGAGTACTGGGAGTCGGCCGACCACACGTAGAGCAGGACGTCGCTGACCGGCAGGAACCACATGCGCACCTCGAAGGTGTCGCCGTTGACACACGACACGTTCCACACCGAGTGGTGCGAGGTGAGGCCGTCGGCGTGGTCGGTGAAGTCGGAGACCGCGAGCTCGGCCCCCTCCACGCCGATGCCCCCGGACGCGGCGGTGTTGAGGCTGCGGCAGCTGCCGGTGTCGGCCGCCCAGCCGTCGTCCTCGGTGAAGGCCTCGCCCTCGCCCGGCCAGCTCTGGGGGTGCTTCTCGGCCGCGTGCGGGGTCAGCTGCACCGAGCCGTACCCGCAGGGCTCCTGTCCCGGCGGGCTCACGCAGAGCACACCGCCCTCGTTCTGGGTCTGCCAGCCCTCGGGGACCTTGACGGACACGCCCTCGATGCTCTCGGTGGCGAACTCCTCCGGCGCCGGGGGCTCGGCCGCGGGCAGGGGGCCGCTCTCGCCGAGCTGTAGTTCGGCCTCGCTCCCGCCGGAGCAGGCCGCCAGGAGCAGCAGCGCCGCGGCAGCCGCGACCGTTCCCGTGCCGACGCGTGCGGCGCGTACCCGCCGCCGTCGCCCGTGGATGCCCGCCATGCCGTCGTCCCTCTCGTGGATCCCGTGCTCGAAGACACCGTTGACCTTAGCGCGCCCACCGACCGCATCGCCCGATTCGGCACGTTCCGGACGGCGTTCCACACCCCGGAGCACTACGCTGGGCCCATGGTGGACCTCGCGAAGATCATGAAGACCCGACAGCGCCCCCAGGGGCCGCTGGTGCTGGAGCTGGACCTGACGGAGGGGGTCGCCGACCAGGCCCCCGGGGATCCGGTCAGCCAGATCATGAACCGGCGCAGGCAGCAGTACCTGGACGTCCTGGAGGGGATCCGCCGCGGCGCGCGCGACCCGCGGGTGGCGGCCCTCCTGGTCCGGGTGGACGCCCGCTCCCTGGGGTTCGCCAAGGTCCAGGAGCTGCGCCACACCGTCGCCGACTTCCGCGCGGCGGGCAAGCCCGCGGTGGCCTGGGCCGACTCCTTCGGCGAGACCGGCGAGGGGAACCTGCCCTACTACCTGGCCTGCGCGTTCTCGCGCGTGTTCATGGCGCCCACCGGCGTGCTCGGCCTGACCGGCCTGATGATGCGCACGACGTTCGTCAAGGGCGCCCTGGACAGGCTGGACGTGTCCTACGAGGTGGGCGCGCGCCACGAGTACAAGAACGCGATGAACAGCGTCACCGAGACCGGTTACACCGCCGCCCAGCGCGAGGCCAGCGACCGGATCGTCACCTCGCTGGGCGACCAGATCGTCGAGGCGGTCTCGCAGGCCCGGGGGCTGCCCCGGGAGGAGGTGCGCGCGCTGGTCTCGCAGGGCCCGTTCCTGGCCCGCGAGGCGGTCGGCAAGAACCTGGTCGACGGGCTCGCCCACCGGGACGAGGTGTACGCGCAGGTGCGGGCCGAGGCCCAGGAGGCACGCGGTAAGCAGGGCGACAGCGGACCGCAACTACAGTTCGTCACCCGCTACCACCGCAAGCACACGCCGCCGCAGCTGTCCCGTGACACCAAGGGCTACATCGCGCTGATCTCGGCCACCGGGACGATCAGCCTGGGCCGGACCCGGCGCTCGCCGCTGGGCGGCGGAACCGTCATGGGTTCGGACACCGTGGCCGCGGCCTTCCGCGCCGCTCGCAAGGACCCCCGGGTCAAGGCGGTCGTGTTCCGGGTGGACAGCCGGGGAGGCTCCCCCACCGCCTCCGACGCGATCCGCCGCGAGAGCGAGCTGACCAGTCAGGCGGGCATCCCCGTGGTGGCCGTGATGGGCGACGTCGCCGCGTCCGGCGGCTACTACGTGACCCTGGGCTCCGACGCGGTCGTCGCGCAGCCGGGCACCCTGACCGGCTCCATCGGCGTGATCACCGGAAAGCCGGTCCTCGGCGCGCTGAAGAAGCAGTACGGCGTGACCAGCGACTCCGTGCGCACCGGCGAGCACGCGGGCATGTTCGACACCGACCGGCCCTTCACCGAGTCGGAGTGGGAGCGGGTCAACGCGCTCCTGGACGAGATCTACGAGGACTTCACCGGCAAGGTCGCCACCGCGCGCAGGATGACCCGAGAGCAGGTGCACGAGGTGGCCCGGGGCCGGGTGTGGACCGGCCGCGACGCCCACGAGCGCGGTCTGGTGGACGAGCTCGGCGGCCTGGAGACGGCCGTTCGACTGGCCCGGGAGAAGGCGGACTCGGGACCGCTCCCGGTGCGGGCCTTCCCCCGGCCGCACCCGCTCGACCGGATCCGCCAGCACGAGTCCAGCGAGGACGTGGCGGCCTCCGGACCGCAGACCGTGGTCAGCGCCTGGGGTCCCCTGGAGCACGTGGCCGTGGCGATGGGGCTGCCCGTCGGCGGCCCGCTGATGATGCCGGGGCTCTGGGAGATCCGTTGACGTACCTGGACGCGATGGCCCTGCTGCCCGTCGGCGTCACGGTGGTGACCGTCGCCGACGGCCGCGACGACGTGGGAGCCACCGTCAGCGCCTTCGGGTCGGTCTCGGCCGACCCGCCCGTGGTGTCGGTCAGCGTCGACGCCAGCGGCTACATGGCCGAGGTGATCGAGGAGGTCGGCGCCTTCGCCGTCAACGTGCTGGGCGGCGACCAGCGGGCCGTGGCCGGGCGCTTCTCCGCCGAGGGCCGTCCCAGCGCGCGCCTGCTGGTGACGGACCAGCCCCACCACCGGGGCGAGCACACCCGCGCGATCGTGCTGGACGAGGCCCTGGCCGCGCTGGAGTGCTCCGTGCGCCAACAGGTGCCGGTCGGCGACCACGTGGTCTTCTTCGCCGACGTCACCAACCTGCCGGGAGTCCGGGGCCGGGGCCCGGCCCTGGCCCGCCGTTCCGGCCGGTACCGGGTCGTCGAATAGGCGGACCCGTGGAGCAGGCGGGAGCAGAGGCCCCGGGGGTGAGCGCGCGCCAGCGGCTCACCCCCGCGGGGCCGGGGCGCGCGACCCTTCCGCCGCCCCGGCCCCCGCGGCCGCCAGGTCCCGACCGCTCAGACCAGCCCCTCCTGCTCCAGCCACTCCTGGGCGACGTCGGCGGCGTTCTCGTTGCCGATGACCACCCGCTCGTTGAGCTGGGTGAGGGCCTCGGTGGTCAGGGCGGCGGAGACGGCGTTCAACGCGCCCCGGGCGGTCTCGTCCACCTGCTCGCTGTTGACCAGCGGGGTGACGTTCTGCGCGCCGAACAGGTTCTCCGGGTCCTCCAGGATCACGAAGTCGTTCGCGGTGATCTGCGGGTCGGTGGTGAACAGGTTGGCCGCCTGGATGTCGCCGTCCAGGAGCGCCTGGGTCAGCAGCGCCACCTCCAGGGAGCGGAACTCGCCGAACTCCACCCCGTAGACGTCGGCCAGGCCCACCACGCCCTGCTGGCGGGTCTCGAACTCCGGCGGGCCGCCCAGGGTCAGCTCCCCCGCGACGCCGGCCAGGTCCTCCAGACCGGTCAGGTCGTGCTCCTCGGCGACCTCGCTCGTGACGGTGATCGAGTCCTTGTTCTCCGCGCTGGAGGAGTCCAGGATCTCCAGGCCCTCGGGCAGCGCCTCGGTGACCCCCTGGTTGGTCTCCTCGCTGCTGCCGGTGGGCGCGTTCTCGTCGAGGTAGGCCAGGATCGCGCCGTTGTACTCGGGGAACACCGACAGGTTGCCGGACTCGATCTGCGAGTAGTAGACCTCGCGGCTACCGATGCCGAGCTGGTAGTCGACCTCCACGCCCTCCGCCTCCATGGCCCGGCCGTAGATCTCGGCGAGCAGGGTGGACTCGGGGAAGTCGGCGGAGCCGATGACGACCGCGTCGCCGGAGCCGCCGGACCCACCGCCGCCCTCCTCCGCGTAGGGGTCGCTGGCGCCACACCCTGTCAGGAGCAGCACGGCCAGGGGCAGGGCGATTCTCTTGTACATGGAACCTTCTCTCTGGAGTGGCCTGGCCCTGTGACCCGGCCCGGCTCTGTGGTGTGGCCCGGCTCCGCGGCGCGGCCCGGCGCGGCCTAACTCTGCGGTGCGGCCTGGCGCGGACCGGGGGCGACGAGGAGCCGCCGGAGTCCGGCGAACAGAAGCGTGGTCAGGACCGCGAGCAGCACCACCAGCACCGATCCGCCGAGCATCATCGTCAGGTCCTGGCGTGCCTGGCCGTCGACGATGTAGCGTCCCAGGCCGCCGACCCCCACATAGGCGGCGATGGTCGCGGTCGCGACCACCTGGACGGCGGCGGTGCGCATCCCGATGAGGATGAGCGGTGTGGCCACGGGCAGTTCGAGGCGCAGCAGCACCTGGTGGCCGCGCATGCCCATCCCGACGGCGGCGTCCCTGAGCCTGGGCTCCACGCCGCGCACACCCTCGTGGGTGTTGACCAGGATCGGGGGCACGGCCAGCGCCACCAGCGCGCACAGCACGGGCACGATCCCGATCCCGGCGGCCAGCACGATGAGGAACAGGACGCCGATGGTGGGCAGGGCGCGGGCGAAGTTGGCGAGGCTGGTGGTGAGGAAGCCGCCCACACCGGTGTGTCCGGTGAGCAGCCCCAGGGGGACCGCGACGACGGAGGACAGCAGCAGCCCGAGCAGCGAGTAGTAGACGTGCTCGCCCAGGCGCGCGGGGATGCCCGCGCCGCCGCTCCACTGGGCGGGGTCAGTGAACCACGCGACCAGGTCGTTGAGGATGTCCATGGCTACCTCTCCCCCGCCGTGTCACCGGTGCCGGTCCCCGGGTCCGCCTGCGACCGGCCCACCGCCGGGGTCCCGGCCAGCGGATACGCGACCGAACCCGGCCCGGCGCCCACCGCCGGATCCGCCGCGACCGCCTCCGCCGTGACAGCCCTGCGCCTGCGGCGCGGTACGGCGCCGTCGCGGCGCGCCCACGGGGTGAGCAGGCGCTGGGCGAGCACGAGCACGGCGTCGGTGACGAACGCCAGCGCCACGGTGAGCACGATGCCGACCACGATGGGCGCGTCGAACTGGCGCCGGAAACCCTCGCTGAGGATGAGCCGGCCGAGTCCGCCCAGACCCACCAGCGAGGCGACGCTGACCATGCTGATGGTGGCCACCGAGGCCACCCGCAGCCCGGCGATGACCACCGGCACGGCCACCGGCATCTCCACGTACAGCAGGCGCCGCAGCGGGCCGAAGCCCATGGCGACGGCGGCCTGGCGGACGTGGTCGGGGACCTGGCGCAGCCCGTCCACCACGTTGGGCAGCAGGATCACCAAGGTGTACAGGGCCAGCGGCACGACGGCCGTCCAGTCGCTGAACCCGGTGTAGGGCAGCATGAGGAAGAACAGGGCGATGGAGGGCACCGCGTAGAGCACGTTCACACCGGTCAGCACCGGCGGGTACAGGGGCTTCCAGCGCGCGCACGCCAGGCCCAGGGGCAGGGCGACCGCCAGTCCGATGAGGATGGACAGATAGGACAGCCGCATGTGCTCGGTCAGGCGGGGCAGGACGCCCCGGTCGGGGTCGCCGGGGTGGCTCCAGTTCGTGACGCCCCAGTCGACGACGCGCACGGCCCAGTCCCACGCCCCGGCGACGGCTCCGGTGTCGGCCCCGGCCGCGACCCCGACATCCCAGGCCCCGGTGACGGCCTCGGCGATCACTCGGTCACCGACCACAGAGCGGCGCCGAGGTCGTCCTGCGAGACCACGCCGACCACCCGCCCGTCGGCGTCGACGCCGACCGCGCGACCCGCGGGCGAGAGCACCGCCGCGTCCAGGGCGGCGCGTAGGGAGTCGGTGCCGACGGCGAAGGTGTGGCCGTAGGGTGCGAGTTCGAGCGAGCCGAGGGCGGTGTCCGCGGGCTCGTCGGCCAGCTTCCGCGCGCTGACCCAGCCCAGGGGCATGCGGTCACCGGTGACGACCAGGGCCCAGGGCTCGCCTCCGAGTGAGGCGGCCGCGACGCCCGCGCGGACGCTGCCCTCCAGGACGGCGTCCTGGCGCGGGGAGAGCCTGTCGGCGGGGAAGAAGGACAGGCGCCGCACACCCCGGTCGTAGCCGACGAAGGACTCCACGAAGGCGTCCTCGGGCGCGGCCAGCAGGTTCTGGGGGGTGTCGTACTGGGCGAGTCTCCCACCGGGGCGGAAGACGGCGATGCGGTCGCCGAGCCGGACGGCCTCGTCGATGTCGTGGGTGACGAAGACGATGGTCTTGTGCAGCTCCTTCTGCAGACGCAGGAGCTCGTCCTGGAGGCTGGCGCGCACGACGGGGTCCACGGCGCTGAAGGGTTCGTCCATCAACAGGATGGGCGGGTCGGCGGCCAGTGCGCGGGCGACGCCGACGCGCTGCTGCTGGCCACCGGAGAGCTGGTGGGGGTAGCGCCTGGCCTGTGCGGGCTCCAGACCGACCAGTTCCATGAGCTCCGCGGCACGCGCCCTGGCCCTGGCCCGGCCCCAGCCGAGCAGCAGGGGCACGGTGGCGATGTTGTCGCGCACGGTGCGGTGCGGGAAGAGCCCGGCCTGCTGGATGACGTAGCCGATGGAGCGGCGCAGCGCGGCGGGGTCGCGCTGGCGCACGTCCTCGCCGTCGATGCGGACGGTGCCCCCGGTCGGTTCGACCATGCGGTTGATCATCCGCAAGGACGTGGTCTTGCCGCTGCCGGAGGGGCCCACGAAGACCGTGGTCTGACCGGTCTCGACGGTGAGGTCCAGCTGGTCGACGGCCACCGTGCCGTCGGGATAGAGCTTGGCGGCGCCCTCGAACGCGATCATCGGCGGTGTCGTCTCCATTCGGGGAACCGGAAGGTCCGGAAGATGAGGTGTGGCGAGGGGCAGGCCGTTCGCACGTTACCCGCGCGCGCGGGGGCCAAACCGTGAGGTGAAGGCCGTGACCGTACCGGGACCGAAGGACACGCGGGCACGCCGAGGGGCCGGGCCCCACGACCCGGCCCCTCGGTGCGCCGCTTCAGTCCTGACGGCCGATCCAGTCGGCGAGCTGGTGCAGGTCGTCCAGGACGGCGTCGGCACGGGCCGCCTCCTCGGCGGCGGCGTGGCGGTAGCCGTAGATGCCCCGGCGCAACAGGACGGTGCGCATCCCGGCGGCGCGGGCGGGGAGGACGTCGTTGTCGACGCGGTCGCCGACGTAGACGATCTCGTCGGGGTCCGCGCCGGGGCTGGTGACCCGGACCAGGGACAGGACACGGTCGAAGAACGCGGGCTCGGGCTTCTTGACGCCCCAGTCGTCGGAGATGCCGATGCCGTCGACGCCCAGGTCCATAGCGGTCAGGGCGGGCCCGGCCTCGGGCGGCTGGTTGCCCGCGATGACCAGGGAGATCCCGGACGCGCGCATGGCCGCGAAGGCGGGGCGCACGTCGGGGTAGAGGTCTCCCGCGCCGAAGTGCTCGCGCTCCCCGTCCGGGTCCTCGGCGCGCCAGCGTGCGCTCTCGGCCGCGAGGTCGAACCCGGGCACGAGCAGGCGGAAGCCGTCGGTGAGGGTGCCGCCGGAGGCGAGCACGCCGCCGATGGTCCCGAAGAAGGCCATGTGCGGGATGCCGAAGCGGTCGGCCCAGCGCGCGAAGATCCGCGTCTCGTCGACGAGTGTCTCGCCGACGTCGAACACCGCAGTACGAATTGCCACGGTCAGGGAGTGTACAAGCCGCCGACGACGGTTCCCGAACAGGGGAGAGGACCGCGGCCCGGGACCGACCGCGGCGCGCACCGCGCGGGCACCGCGCGCTCCCGGCGGCGCGGCCCGCCCGTGGGGCCCGGCCGGGCGGACCAGATCACGGGGGCACGGCCGGGCGAACCCGTCCGCGAAGCCTCAGCTGGGTGGGCGCAGCACCGCGAAGGCGTCGGTGATCTGGAGGCTGCGGTCGCGGAACCGGAAGAGCGCGGCGGGCCTGCCCCCGGAGCGGCCCGAGGGCACCGAGCGGCCGGTCTCCTCGATCTGCCCGCGGCGCAGCAGGACGCGGCGCAGGTTGGTGGCGGCCACGTCGTGACCCAGCGCGGCCCGGTAGTAGCCGGACAGCTCCGACATCGTGAACTCCGGCGGCGCGAGGGCGAACCCGACGTTGGTGTAGCTGAGCTTGGCGCGCAGCCGCTGGCGCCCGGAGCGGACGATGGAGGCGTGGTCGAAGGCCATGGGCGGCAGGTCGGCGGCCGGGTGCCAGCCGGTGTCGCCGGGCACGACCGGGTCGACGTCGGCGGGGACCAGCCCCACGTAGGCGGTGGCCAGGGTGCGGCGCCGGGGAACACGGTCGGGGTCGCTGCGGGTCTCCAGCTGCTCCAGGTGTGACAGATCCCTCACGTCGACCTTCTGGGCGAGCTGGCGCCGGATGGAGGCGCCCAGGTTCTCCCCTCTGCCGAGCCTGCCGCCGGGCAGCGCCCAGGCGCCCTCGCAGGGCGGCAGGGCCCTGCGCCACAGCAGGACGCACAGTTCTTCGGCGCGGATCTGGAGCACGACCGCGAGCGCCTCGTGCACCGACAGCTCCGCGTGGTCGGACGCGGAGCAGACGGACGCCGCGACCTGTCCGTTTTCCTGAGGGATGTCCACTCTGTCCCTTCCGTTACCCGTCATGTTAAGCTTCATCAGGTTTGTGCCTGACAGACAAAAACCTGTTTTCATCCGCACCGACCCTCCCCGGCGCGGCGCCCGCACGGCGTTGCCCACAGCCTCAAGGAAGTAATTGGACATGGCACCGGTCACCGCCACGGCGGACACCATGACCAGGCAGGAATGGGCCGCTGAGGTCCACCGCCTGGCGAAGGAACGCGACGCTGTCATCCTCGCGCACAACTACCAGCGCCCGGAAATCCAGGACGTCGCCCACCACACCGGCGACTCCCTGGCGTTGTCCCGCCTAGCCGCTGGTGTCGACGCGAGCACCATCGTCTTCTGCGGTGTGCACTTCATGGCCGAGACCGCCAAGATCCTCGCCCCGGAGAAGACCGTCCTGCTGCCCGACCCCAACGCCGGGTGCTCGCTGGCCGACACCATCACCGCCGAGGACGTGCGCGCCTGGAAGGCCGAGCACCCCGGCGCGGTCGTGGTCGCCTACGTCAACACCACCGCCGCGGTCAAGGCCGAGACCGACATCTGCTGCACCTCCTCCAACGCCGCGGACGTCATCCGCTCCATCCCCGAGGACCGCGAGATCCTCTTCCTGCCGGACCAGTTCCTGGGCGCCCACGTCAAGCGGGTCACCGGCCGCGAGAACATCCACGTGTGGATGGGCGAGTGCCACGTGCACGCCGGGATCGACGGGCACACCCTGCGCGAGCGGGTCGCCGCCGAGCCCGACGCCGAGGTCTACGTCCACCCCGAGTGCGGCTGCGCCACCTCCGCCCTCTACCTCGTGGGCAGCGGCGCCGTCCCGCAGGAGCGCGTCAAGGTCCTCTCCACCGGCGGGATGCTCACCGCCGCGGAGAACACCAGCGCCAAGAAGGTCCTCATCGCGACCGAGACCGGCATGCTGCACCAGCTGCGCAACGCCAACCCGAGCACGGAGTTCGAGGCGGTCAACTCGCGCGCCGAGTGCCACTACATGAAGATGATCGACGCTGACAAACTGCTCAACGCGCTGCGGTTCGGCACGACCGAGATCACGGTCGACGCCGACACCTCCGCGCGCGCCCGCCGCTCCGTCGAGCGGATGATCGCCATCGGATCGCCGTCACGCGGCGGAGAGTAGTCGATCCGCGACCGTCAGGTCCCGCATCCGACCCTGAGGTTACAGAAGTCTTACCTTCACGACACAGGTAGACGATTCACCCACGCGTCGCCGCTCCCCTCGCTACCGTCACGGGAAACGGGGGGTTGGAAAAGTGACCAGAGGTAGCGAACCAGGCGAACCGTCGACGGTCGAGGCGCTCTACGACGCCTTCGCGCCGTCCCTGTACCGGTACGCCTGGTCGCTGTTGGGTGAGGACACCGGGCAGGTGGCCGAGGCCGTGCACGACGGCCTGGTCGCCGGTGTCGTCCTCGACTCGCGGCGCGCGGACCCGGCCGACCTCGGCTCCTGGCTGTACGCCCTGGTCCGCTCGGCCTGCCATCGCCGCGGCCTGGCCCACGTGAGCCCCTACACCCGGCTGGCCACGGTGCCCGCGGAGGAGCCGGCGGCCCGCATGTTCACCCGGCTGCCCGCCAGCCACCGCGAACTGGTGGAGCTGAACCTGCGGCACGCGCTGCCCACCTCCGCGGTCGCGCGCGTCCTGGGCCTGGACCCCCAGATCTGCGGCGAACTGACCCGATCGGCGATCCGCCGCGCCGCGGAGAACCTGGACGGACACCGCGTCCCCGCCTCCCGGGCGCCCCAGGAGGCGGGAGCACCGGACGGCGCCGGGGACACCGGCGGCCCGGGCAGCGCCGCCTGGCGCGCCCAGGTGCACGACGTCTCCCAGGCACTGGCCCTGCTGCGCCCGCCCGGACCGCCGCCCGACCTGCGCGAGGCGGTGGTGCGCACCTGCACGGATCCCGGCCTCGGCGCCGTCCGCGAGCGCGTCGCCGCGCAGATGCACCCCCTCACCGGCGAGGGGTACCCGACGCACCGCTCCCGCGCCGCCAGGGCGGTCGAGGAGGAGGCCGAGGCGGCCGAGCCCGGTCCCGAGGCACCGCTCCGCGCCCTTCCCGGCGACCGGTTGACCACGCGCGACCACCCGGTGCGCGAGGAGGCGATCACCCCACTGGCCGGACCCGGTGGCGGCCCCGGCTCCCGTACCGGTGCCGCCACCGAACCCGACTCCGCTGACGATCCCGACGACAGGGAGCGCCCCGCCCGCCGCCGCTGGCCGCTGCCCGCCGTCTCCGGTCTGGCCACCGTGGTGCTGGCGGTCGCGCTGTGGGCGTGGGCCAGCGCCGTGGGCGGACCCTCGACGATGATCGGCGCCGGACCCGACGAGGCCGAGCGCGGCCCGCTGGTCCCGGGGGTGGAGACCGACGCGACCAGCGCGGACACCAAACCGGAGGTCGGACCGACCGCGGAGGCCCCGGCCGCGTCGACGGAGCCGACCGAACCGGAGACCGCCACGGAGCCGCAGCAGGAGAACGGCGGCGGCAGCGGACACGAGGCCCCCGCCCCAGCTCCGGAGCGGACCACGCCCGCGCCGCCCACGGGGGAGGCGATCCCGCCGTCCGGGAACGGGGAGTCCGACGGCGGTTCGGACGAGCCCGAGGGGGACGGGCCCGGAGACGACGACGCCCCCGGCGACCCGCCCGAGGAGGGCGGGGACGGCGACGGGGGCGGCAGAGGTCTGCTCGACGGGCTGTTGGGGCTGTTCTTCGGCGGTGGCTGACGCCGGTCCCCCGTCGAGGCGGGGGGAGGAGGCGGGTCAGAAGGGGGCGAGCAGGCGCTCGGCCGCGGCCTGTAGCCGCCGCTCCACCTCGTCCACGTCGCGGCGGCCCTTGAGGACCTCCACCAGCTCGAAGATCCACACGCTGGTCAGCGCGCCCACCAGGACGTAGCCGGTGCTGTCGCGGTCCACCTCGGTGCCGTCCTCCTCACTGGCGCCCTCCAGGTTGCCGGTGGCCACCCGCCACACCAGGTCGGAGATGCGCACGTCGAGCTCGATCTTGACCTCGGCCATGATGAGCGAGCGCACCAGCGCGTCGGCCAGCTCGGGCTCGCGCATCAGCCCGCGCGTGGCCCTCAGCAGGACGTCGACCGCGCGTTCGGCGGGGGTGTCGGCGGTGGGCGGGCGGCGGACGATACCGCCCTCCAACAGGTCCAGCTCCTCGGTGACCACGGCCACGACCAGGTCCATCTTCGAGGGGAAGTACCGGTAGAGCGTGCCGAGGGCGACCCCGGCGCGCTCGGCCACCGAACGCATCTGCATGGCCTCGACACCACCACGCACGGCCAGCGCGGCCGCCGTCTGCACGATGCGCTTGCGGCGCTGGGTCTGACTTCGTGACATCGTTCCGCTCGCCGCCTGCACCGCCACAGGATCTTCCCTTCGTCGTCAGCCCGCGCGCTGCCCGCTCGCCGCGGCGCTGATGCCCGTCGCCGACGCCCACCCAGAGGCGGCGGCTGTTACGAGAACACGTTATCCAACGGATTCCCCCCGAAGCGGCACTCCAAGCCCATGATCCTCACCTCATCGCCCGACGTAGTAGTAGCAATACGAAAAGGGGACCGGGGTTTTCGGATCGCCTGACAGGCTTTGTAGAATTTGTTCTCATTTGTGTACCGCACATGAACACCGCCCCTCCCCGACCGTCCGGACACCCGCCCCCCGCACTCCGCCCCGCCACTCGTCCCGCGCCACAGCCCGGGCGCCCGTTCCTCCCCGGAGCCGACCGCCTGGAGTGCCTGCCCTCGCACGAGACGCGCTTCCTCGGACTCACCGCACGCGCGCGAACACGGCCTCGCCCGCCGCGCCGGACGCGACGACGTGCCCCTCTGGAGCGCCACCGCGGGGCGCCCGACATAGGATCCCTTACCAACCGGCCCGACGCCGACCCGAACACAACTGCCGAGTAACATAGGCACGCGCGCGCCTGCCACCGGCCGACAGCATCCGCGCCCACGGCGACCGGGCCCGCGACCCAACGAAGAGGTGGACTCTTGACCCAGTCGGGCACCACACCGAGCCCACGGCCCCGTGCCGAGCGCCCCCTGCGCGTCGCCCTGCTGTCCTACCGCAGCAAGCAGCACGTCGGCGGACAGGGCGTGTACGTCCGCCACCTGTCGCGTGAGCTGGCCGCCCTGGGCCACGAGGTCACCGTCCTCTCCGGCCAGCCCTACCCCGTCCTGGACGAGGGCGTGACCCTGGAGAAGGTCCCCTCCTTGGACCTGTACAACGACGCCCACCCCTTCAAGGCCCCGCCCGTGCGCGAGTGGCGCGACTGGATCGACGTCCTCGAGGTCGCCACCATGTGGACCGCCGGGTTCCCCGAGCCCCTCACCTTCTCCCTGCGCGCCAACCGCGAGCTGCGCCGCCGCCTGGACGACTTCGACGTCGTCCACGACAACCAGACGCTGGGCTGGGGACTGCTCGGCATCAGGTCCGCCGGGCTGCCGCTGGTCACCACCATCCACCACCCCATCAGCGTGGACCGCAGGATCGAACTGGCCGAGGCCCGGGGTCTACAGAAGCTCACCAAGCGCCGCTGGTACGGGTTCGTGGGCATGCAGGCCAGGGTCGCCCGCAGGCTCGACCCGATCCTGGTGCCCTCCCAGTCCTCCGCCGACGACATCGCCCGCGAGTTCGGCGTCGACCCCGCCGCCATGGAGGTCACCCCGCTGGGCGTGGACACCCGCCACTTCCACCCGCGCCCCGAGCTGAAGCGCGTACCGGGGCGCATCGTGTGCACCGCCAGCGCCGACAGCCCCCTCAAGGGCGTGGCGGTCCTGCTGCGCGCCGCGGCCAAGCTCACCACCGAACGCGACATCACCCTGACCGTCGTCAGCAGACCCAAACCCGGCGGCCCCACCGACCAGCTGGTGGACGAGCTGAGCCTGCGCGACCGCGTCGAGTTCGTCAGCGGCATCGACGACACCGCCCTGGCCGAACTCGTCGCCAGCGCGCAGGTCGCGGTCGTCCCGTCCTTCTACGAGGGGTTCTCCCTGCCCGCGGTGGAGGCCATGGCCTGCGCCACCCCGCTGGTGGCCAGCCACGCCGGGGCCCTGCCCGAGGTCGTGGGTACCGACGGGGACGCCGGGCGCCTGGTACCCCCGGGCGACCCCGAGGTTCTCGCCGACGCGCTCGCCGCCCTGCTCGACGACGACGCCGAACGCGAGCGCATGGGCGCCGCCGCCTGGCGCCGGGTCCAGGAGCGCTTCACCTGGAGTGCCGTCGCCGAGCTGACCGCGCGCCGCTACGCCTCCACCATCGACGCCGTGAGGGGGGACCGCCCCGCCGACGGAGACACGCGCCCCGCGCCCGAGCCGGCTGAGCCCACGCCCGCGCCGGCATCCGAGCGGGCCCGCGCGAACGGCGCCTGACCCGCCGGAGCCGCGCGCCGCCCCGGCGGGCCGCACGGCGACCCACCTCCCCGCGTCCGCGGCCGCGGGGCCCGAAACCCAGATCCCCGAGCCAGATCCCCAGGGAGCCTCCACTGATCACCGTCGACTTCAACCTGTTCCCCGTCGGCCCGGGCGACCACGTGCTCGACCTGGGCTGCGGCGGCGGCCGCCACGCCTTCGAGGTCTACCGACGCGGCGCCGACATCGTGGCCTTCGACCAGAACGTCGCCGACCTCGCCGAGGTCGAGACCATGTTCGCCGCGATGCGCCACGAGGGCGAGGCTCCCGAGGAGGCCAGGGCCGAGACCGTCAAGGGCGACGCCCTGGACATGCCCTTCGACGACGCCAGCTTCGACCGGGTGGTCGCGGCCGAGATCTTCGAGCACGTCCCGCACGACACCGCCGCGATGGCGGAGCTGTTCCGGGTGCTGCGACCCGGCGGCATCGCCGCGGTGACCGTGCCGAGCTTCCTGCCCGAGCGCCTGTGCTGGGCCCTGTCGGAGGAGTACCACACCAACGAGGGCGGGCACATCCGCATCTACACGCGCGCCGAACTGGAGGCCAAGCTCAAGGCCACCGGCTTCGAGATCGGCCCGCACCACCACGCGCACGCCCTGCACGCGCCCTACTGGTGGATCAAGTGCGCGGTGGGCACCGACCGGGACGACCACCCGCTCGCCAAGGCCTACCACGACATGCTGGTGTGGGACATGCTCAAGGCACCCGCGGTGACCCGCGTGGCCGAGCGCCTGCTCAACCCGGTCATCGGCAAGAGCGTGGTCGTGTACGTGCGCAAACCGCACGCCGCCTGATGTCCGTCGCCCCCGCGCCCGCTGAGCCCACGGCCGGAACGCCGCCGCGCGCCGCCGCCCTCAGCCTGCCCGGCGTGCTCGACGCCGAACAGCTGCACAGCTCGGCCTCCTACCTCGTGCGCTGCCAGGAGGACAGCGGGGCCATCCCGTGGTTCCCCGGCGGGCACACCGACGTGTGGGACCACGTGGAGTGCGCCATGGCCCTGACCGTGACCGGCCTCGGCTCGCCCGGACACGCCGAAGCGGCCCGGCGCGCCTACCTGTGGCTGGCCGACAGCCGCGCGCCCGAGGGCGGGTGGCCCGCCAAGTTCCGCCAGGGCGTCCCGGTGACGCGGCTGCGCGAGGCCAACCACGCCGCCTACCCGGCGGTGGGCCTGCTCCACAACCTGCTCGTCACCGGGGACACCGCGTTCGCCGAGCGGATGTGGCCGGTGGTCGAGGAGGGCCTGGAGTTCGTCCTGGCGCTGCGCGGCGAGCACGGGGAGATCCTGTGGGCCCGCTCGGAGAACGGCGCCCCCGGCGACCACGCGCTGCTGACGGTGTGCGCGAGCGTGCACCACGCGCTGCGCTGCGGCGCCGCCCTGGCCGCACGCCTAGGCCGCTCCCGCCCCGCGTGGACGGCCGCCGCCGACCGTCTCGCGGTGCTCATCAACGAGCACGAGGACCTGTTCGCGGACCGCGGCCGCTTCTCCATGGACTGGTTCTACCCCGTCCTGGGCGGCGCCGTGCGCGGCACCGCCGCCAAGGAACGGATCGCCGAGCGCTGGGACCGCTTCGTGGTGCCCGGGCTGGGCGTGCGCTGCGTGAGCGACCAGCCGTGGGTGACCGCGGCGGAGTCCTCCGAACTGGTGCTGGCCCTGGCCGCCGTCGGCGACGTGGACGCGGGTGTGCGCCTCCTACGGGACGTGCAGCACCTGCGCGACTCCGACGACGGCGTGTACTGGACGGGCTACCAGTTCGCCGAGCAGGTGCGCTGGCCAGTGGAACGCAGCACGTGGACGTCGGCCGCCGTGATCCTGGCGGTGGACGCGCTCACCGGGACCACACCGGGCTCACGGGTCTTCCTGCACACCTGGGACGGGGACCCCGCCGACTAGGGCGGACTCGACGGAACGCGGGAAACCCGACACACGGGAGGGCCCGGCGGTGCGTACCGCCGGACCCTCCTCGTTCTCACCGGCTCCGGTCACCACCGGATCCGGTCGTCACCAGAGGTCGTCGCGTCTGGCTGGCGGGCTCTCACCGCCGCCACCACCGCCGCCGCCTTCCTCTCCACCGCCACCCTCACCGGGACCCGGCTCGGTCCCGGGACCGGGGAACTCCGGCCACTCCGGCTCGGTGGGCGTCTCCGGCTCGATGGGCGCCTCGGGCGTGGTGGGCGCCTCCGGCTCGGTGGGCGTCTCCGGCTCCACGGGCGCCTCCGGCTGCTGCGGCTGCTCGGGCTGCTCGGTGGACACGTCCGGGGCCCAGTTCTCGGCGGTGCCGCTGAAGGCCGGACTCGGGAACGAGCCGGGCTCGTAGCCCTCCATCGCGGTGCTCATGTACCGGTTCCACAGCGACGCGGGGAGCGTACCGCCCGAGAGAGAGCCGTATCCCGGGATGCTGAAGCTCTCGTTGTTGCCGCTGTAGATCCCCACCGCCGTGGACAGCTGCGGGGTGTAGCCGACGAACCAGGCGGCGACGCTGCCGTCGGTGGTACCGGTCTTTCCCGCGGTGGGGTGGCCCGGCAGCCGCGCCGCGGTACCGGTACCGCCGTTGACCACCTGCTGGAGGGCGTAGGTGACGTCGGCCGCGGTCTCCTCCTCCAGAGCCCTGTTGCTCTCCACCTCCGGGCGCACGTTCTCGCCCTCGGAGTCGACGATCTCCCGGACCACGTGCGTCTCGACGTGCACGCCGCCGTTGGCGAAGGTGGCGTACCCGCTGGCCTGGTCGACCGTGCGGGCGCTGGAGGCGCCCAGCGGCATGACCGGCACCAGCTGGCTGTCGGGGACGCTCCCCTCGGGCCACCCCGCGGCGTAGACGGTGTCGCGGACGCTCTCGAAACCGACCTCCTGGGCCAGCTCGATGAAGCCGAGGTTGTTGGAGACCTGGGTGGCCTGGGTGAGCGTCATGACGCCGCCCGGCGAGTTGCCCGCGTTCTGGATGCGCGAGCCCGCGATGGTGCGCGGCCCGCGCCCGTCCACCGTGGAGTTGAGGCTGTAGCCCTGCTCCAGGGCGGTGGCGAGCACGTAGGGCTTGAAGGCCGAACCGGTCTGCGCCGCGCCGAGGAAGGAGCTGTCGTACTGGTTCTCCCAGTAGTCGTGGCCGCCGTAGAAGGCCAGGACCTCGCCCGTCTCCGGGTCGATGGTGGTCAGGCCGACGTTGACGCCCTCGGGCCGGTCCTCGGGCGGGACCATCTCCTCCACCGCGGCGTAGGCGGCGTCCATCATGTCCTGGTCGAACGTGGTGACGATCCTGTAGCCCTGGCGGTTGATCTGGTCCTCGGTGAAGCCGAGCCGCTCCAGCTCGTTCATGGCCTCCTGGAGCATGTAGCCCTTGTAACCGCTCAGGTCCGTGCCCTCAGTGGGCCGTTCGGGCTCGGGCGCCGGGAACTCCATCTCGTCGGCCTCGGCCTGGGTGATGGCGCCCGTGGTGACCATTCCGTTGACGACGTACTCCCAGCGCCGCTCCATCTCGGGGGTGGTCTCCACATCGGCCTCACCGAAGGGGGTGGGCTGCTGGATGGCGGCGGCCAGGAAGGCGGCCTCGGCGGGCTCCAGCTCCTGGACGTCCTTGTGGTAGTACGCCTGCGAGGCGGCCTGGACTCCGTAGGCGTTGCGACCGAAGTAGATGGTGTTGAGGTACTGCTCCATCACCCACTCCTTCGTCTCGCTCCGGTCGACCTTGAGGGCGATGATGATCTCCCGCACCTTGCGGGTGATGGACACGTCCCGGGTGATGCCCTCGTAGTAGTTGCGGACCATCTGCTGGGTGATGGTGGAGCCGCCCTGGACCTGCTGTCCGGTGACGGTGGACCAGACCCCGCGCGCGGTGCCGCTCACGGACACGCCGGGCTCGGTCCAGAAACCGCGGTCCTCCGCGGAGACGACCGCCTCGACGACGTGTTCACCGCCCGCGGTCATCTCGTCGTAGGACAGGATCTCCCGGTGGGTGCCCCGGTAGGCGAACTCGGTCTCGCCGTCGGCGAAGTAGAAGGTCGAACCCTCCTCCAGGACGTCGGCCTTGGCCGCGTCCGGGACCTCGACGGTGGTGTAGAAGAAGGCGAAGACACCGCACCCGGCGATGAGGAACACGCCGGTGACGATGAGGAAGACCCGGAGGATCCTCCACCAGAGGGGCTTCTTGGCCTTCTGGCCCGCGCCTTTCCTCTTCCCGCCCCGCGCCTTGGGGTCGCCCGGGCCCTTGGGTCCGCCGGGCCCGGTGCCGCCGGGACCGGCCGGTCCCTTGGGGCCACCAGGGCCGGTGGGACCACTGGGGCCACCGGAGTTACTGGAGCTGGTGGTGTCACCGGGGCTGCTGGGACCGGATGCGGAACCGTGGCCGGAGCCGGTGGAACCGCTGGCGTCAGAACCGGGTCCGGTGGGGCCGCCGTGTGCCCCGGAGTACGCGGCAGCGGCGGCCGCTGCCCCGGCCGCGGTGGAACCGGGGCGGGCACCCCGGTCCTGCGCGTCGGAGGGCGACTCGGACACGTAGGACGAGAGGCGGCGCGGTTCGGGCCACAGGGACGCCGTCTCGGCCGCGGAGGACTCGTCGATCCTCTGCTCCCCGTCGTGGTCCGGGGCGACGGCGTCCGGCCCGGCGGGCACAGCGGACGTGGCCGACGCGGCGGACGCCGCGGACTCGGCGGGCTCGTCGCGCCCGGTGGACCCGTCCTCGAAGTCCTGGACGTCGGTCACGGTTCCGGCCACGGGACTCTTGGGGACTCCCGTGTCCTCCTGCCCGCGCGGACTCCAGAGGTCCGTCCTGTCCTCCGCGGTACCGGCGTTCTCCGAGGCGTCGTCGGGCGTCTCCACGGCCGAGGCGGCAGCGCGGACGGAGTCGAGCGAGATGGGCTCGGTCTGGTCGGACACCGGCGTTGGGGGCTCGCCGGTACCGGCCGTACCGTCCTGGTCGACGGACGTGTCCTCGGCTGCGAAGGACCGATCGGTCTGGGAGAACTGACCGTCCCCACGGACACCGTCCTGGCGCGTGTCCGACTCCTCCGTGCCCGTGCTGCCGGCTGAGGCGGGGGAGCCAGCTTCCGGAGAGGCGTCAGTGGCATCGGTGCCGTACGTGCCGGTGGGAACGCCGGAGGTCTCCTCCACGGCGTCGTCGCTCGTGTCATCGGAACCGAAGCCCTGTTCCGCGAGGTTGCGGGCGACCTTGTCGCGGAGGAAGGTACCGCTGGTCTTGAAGGTGACCGGGCTGATGAACTCCGGCTCGGGCTGTTCTCCTACGCCTTCTTCTCCTCCAGGAGCGTCATGAGTGGATTGGTTTCCCTCGGTGGTGGGTATTCCACCCTCGGGAGTGTGCTTGTCGGACAGCTCTTCGGCAGAGGTGTTCCTGGTGTCCGGCGTGTCCTTCCCGGGACGCTGTCCATCCGCCCCGCTTTCGCCGTGTGTGCTCTCGCTCAGTTCCCCGCCCCCATGGCAAATCACGTCCGGCACCGTGCCGTCCTCATGTTTGACGCGCAAGTGCCCCGGATCGTTCAGTTCGAGTCAGGACCGAAGCGGTAATTCGGGGAATAACGCCGCCATCGCTCAGCCCTCCAGGCCACGATACCCGCCCGTAACCATGTCAAGTCCGAGCAGGTAAGCGTACTGTCACTTCTTACCCAAGGGTTGCCCTTGGCAGCTGTGTATCGGGAAGACTGTTAGCCCGCTCACTTCCCCTCGGTGCGTTCGAGCACGCGCAGGGATCCCACCACACGCATCTCCTTGAACTCCCCCGAGTCGAGGGCCTTCCGGTAGATGTTGTAGGGCGGTCGGCCGCCGTCCTCGGGGTTGGGGAACACGTCGTGGATGACGAGGGCTCCGCCGGGGGCGACGTGGGGGCTCCAGCCAGCGTAGTCGTTCTGGGCGGCCTCCTCGCTGTGACCGCCGTCGATGAAGACCATGCCGAGCGGGGTGCCCCAGACAGCGGCGACATCGGTGGACCGGCCGACGAGCGCGATGATCTCGTCGTCCAGACCCGCTCCGGTGATCGTGCGCCGGAAGTGCGGAAGGGTGTCGAACTTACCGGTCGCCTCGTCCACCAGGGACGCGTCGTGGTACTCCCAGCCCTCCTGGTGCTCCTCCGATCCCCGGTGGTGGTCGACCGTGAGGACCTTGGCGCCGGTGACGCGGGCGGCCGCGCCGAGGAAGATCGTGGACTTGCCGCAGTAGGTGCCGATCTCCACGATCGGCCCGACCCGGGCGTAGTCGACAGCGGCCTCGAAGAGGGCGGCGCCCTCGTCCGTGGGCATGAAGCCCTTCGCCGCCTCCGCGGCGGCCAGGAGCTCGGCGGGGATTGTCTTCGTCATGCGGGAATTGTCCCACCGGCGGAAACAGAAACGGACAGCGGCCTGCGTGGGCGGAACGGCCACGCCCCCGAGGAGTGGAGCGCG